>CAZCSZ010000337.1:0-1506 GCA_964501305.1 uncultured Ruminococcus sp. | reverse complement strand
CAGCGGCCTCTACCACCCCAAGGTAGCGCGCTCCCAACTGCGCCACACCCAGACGTTTGCCGTTCAAAGCTTGAATATTATAGCACAGCTTTTTGAATTAGTCAAGTATTATGATGAATTTTTTTATTTTTTTGCTCAAATTCAGCTTTCTCTGTATTTTGCCATCGTTTTATGGGACAGCTCAGCTGTAGTCGGAGGCGTGTATATTATCGCATTTGCGCCCGCTTCTATTGTATTTTCTATGTTCTCAGCCGTCTTACCGCCTGAGGTGATTATCGGCACATCGGAATTTTGCTCTCTGACGGCGCGGACTATAGTCGGTGTATCGGCGCCGCCCGCAACGTTAATAATCGAAGCGCCTGCAGCTAGTCTTTTGTTTATATGCGTCTCCGCATTAGTCACTGTGATTATAACGGGAATATCAACCGCTTTTGAGATTGCGAGCAGATTAACATCCGAAATCGGAGCGTTGAGTACAACACCCAATGTGCCCTGACATTCGACATCCTTTGCAAGTCCGAATGTTCTCAGCCCTTTGGTCGTTCCGCTGCTGGCACCGTAGAAAACGGGTATATATGCCGATTTTATAACGGCGTCGCTTATAGCCTGTTGCAGTGTAAACGGATATACCGCAAAAGCAGCATCGTCATCACAGTTTCTGATTATCGCGATATCGGTTGAAAACACAAGAGCCTTGATTCTGCGCAATTAACGGCGTCCAAAAAACGAATGTGTATTATCGAAGCTGTTTCGGAAATAATATATACAGCCTTTCGGCTAATATTATTTCGGAGAGTGATTAACAAATGGAAAACAAAAAGGCAAATCACAACATCGAATGCACCGTCAAACAGTGCAAACACCACTGCGCAGACGCCGATTATTGCGTCCTCAATCGCATTAAAATCGGCACACATGAAGCAAACCCCACAATGATAGAATGTACGGATTGTGAGTCTTTTGCTCTCAATACCGACTGCAAGAGCTGTAATATCTGCGGTTAATCCTACGATTTAAAAGCGCTTCGGCGCACCCCGTGCGGCGTATACATGCATTTGTATGTGCCGCGCGGGGTGAAAGCAACACTTACATATTGAAGTACGAAGAATAATTCCGCTTCGGAGAAATGAGCGTAGAACATCCAACATTTGAATTCTGTCATTCGGTAAGTTGGGCTTGAAAAAAAGTTTAATAAGTGGTAAAATCAAATAAGCACAAGCCAAAAGGAGGTACTTACGGTGAAAATGACATCGCTTTGCTACATTGAAGAAGGCGGAAAATACCTTATGTTACACAGAGTAAAAAAAGAAAATGACGAAAACCGTGACAAGTGGATAGGCATAGGCGGAAACTTTGAATACGGCGAGTCACCCGAAGACTGTGCAAACCGTGAAATCCTCGAAGAGACGGGACTTACCGTCGGCAAGCTCGAATACAGAGGCATTGTCACTTTCATATCCGACGAGTACGGGACGGAATACATGCATCTTTTCCGCGGCACACAAC
>CAZCSZ010000336.1:0-1507 GCA_964501305.1 uncultured Ruminococcus sp. | reverse complement strand
ATATCGGCATTTGCCAAATGTTTGATAGTTTCAATCGGGGAGCGGCATCCCAGCTTCTTTTTAGCTACCCTGAAATCGGTCAAGTTTACAATTCCGTCACATTTTCGTAAAGTATATTGTGCACTTTTTTCGACATATATTTTGTCCGCCAATTCGGGGTAGGTGAAATCAGCCGTGTAAAGAAATTTTGAAGGATTATGAATAAGCCAATGTTTAATCACAATCACTTTCTCTTTGGAAAAATACAAAAGAAATCCGCGTCTCACAAGCTCATACAATGCGTAGGTTTCAATATTGAGTATTCTCCTCATATTATCACAATTTCCGATAAACCCTTCGTTATCAGCAGTAGCCAAAAGATGAAAATACAGCAGTTGCGCATCTTTTCCGAGCATATAGAAGGCATCGCTTTCCACAATTTGATACGCCATTATTCTCTTTCTTGCAGGCACATACACACCCCTTCCTTAATTATATTACAGTCAATCGCTTCATTTGCTCATCAAGGAGCTTCCCGCCGCAGGGTCAAATTTTCACGTTTCAATCCTCCGACGGCTCACATTCCGAGAAAAACAAGCTCCCCGCTTCGAAATTCTCCGCAAACTCACTTCTCCACCGTCCGCAGCCCTCTTTTCCCCGCTTCCAAATTCGCAAGAAACGTGTACAGCCAAGCGGAAAATCAGTTCCGTTCAAAGACTTTGTAGGACGCCCACGCAGGGAGCATAAGAAGTTCAAGAATAAAGCCGGCAGCAGTCGAAAGACAGTACTTTGCCGCTTTGAAGAATCTTTGAACATGGGAGTTCTCGGCAATAGCGGAAATAAGCATAAGAGCAGAAAACAAAACAGCAACAACAGCAAACACAAAGATTAAATTCATAACACATATCCTCCTAAAATATACAAGAAAATTTAATACGGATTATTTCGCCGATATTTTTTGTCAACTCGACACGACACACTGATTTCGGGATAGATACCGAATTCAGCACCCATAATGCGGCACCAGTCATTAAATATTTCGGAAAGCACCGCACGAATTGAATAGTGCTTCGGCTCTGTACCGCCTCTCACAGCACGTGTTACCTCAGACGGATTGACATGCAACCCACGTTCGGAAATGAGATCGGCGGCTTCGTTAACCGTAAGGTCCATAAAGCCAAGCTCTGCCCTGTAAACGTTAGGTAAATTCAAAGCCATATTCCTTTCAAGCAGTTTTAAACGTTTGTTCGTCCGTCGGTTAAAAAAATAAGCGCCACACCGAAAAGCCCCTTCAACCGACCTTGAACGTTTGTTCACTGTAAGGATTATACCACTTAAAAACCGATATGTCAATACCTTTTCGCAAATTTTCCGAACAAATTTTCGTTTTCTCAAAATTCCCGCATAAATCAAAACTTCACCTTATAAATAAATACCTCAAAAGCACCGCTCCGCCTTCATCGCCCTAGACATCTGGTCTGTACCCCGAAAATTGGACAGCCATTGAATGAAATCCGAGAGTGTGAAA
>CAZCSZ010000335.1:0-1515 GCA_964501305.1 uncultured Ruminococcus sp. | reverse complement strand
CTCCGAGAATGATTCGATATCATAACTTTTAGCATCGTAAAACAGTATCTTCATTCCGACCCTCCGTAAATACATTTTTATTCTTCCCGAATATTCACCGTTTAATCAAAAATCAAAGTTAAATCGCCGAAATTATTATAAGACAGTTCAACGTATGCGGTTATGCTCCGCCGTCACAATTAAAAGAGCCTCCGTTCGAGCAGACCCGCAAAAACAGTCAAACTTTTGCGGCGTTCAAATGCAGACAATTCAGTCTCACATCAAAGAGTAAATCAAACAGAACGTATATGCACATCACGGCGCTTTGAGCATAGAAAAAGCACACTCCAAACGGAGTGTGCCCTGAATATTTAAAATCAGTCGCTGATGTAAGGAAGAAGAGCAACCTGTCTTGCGCGCTTGATAGCTGTTGTAAGCTGTCTTTGATGCTTTGCGCATGTACCCGTAATTCTACGGGGAAGGATTTTAGCTCTTTCGCTTGTGTACTTTCTGAGTCTTGCAACATCTTTGTAATCGATTTCGTCGATTTTGTCAACGCAGAATGCACAAACTTTCTTTCTCTTGCGGTTGTTTTGACGCTGAGCTCTGGGAGTATACTCTCTGCGCTCTGTGTTTTCTGTGGGAGCCTCAGCGGCAGTTTCTTCGACTGCGGGAGAAGCAACTTCTTCAGCTGCAACTGCTTCTGCGTTTTCAACAGTCTCAACAGCTTCTGTAGCCTCAACGGTCATTTCCGTATCAACGGTCTTTTCGTTATCCATAATTTCCTCCGTTATTTTTCAGTATTATTGAACTGCTCAGAACGGCAGTTCCTCGTCGTCCGATACCTCTTCGAACTTAGGTGCGCTTTCCGTAGCAAACGATGCCGCATTGTAGCTGTCGGCGCTGAATGAAGCCGATGCGCTTTGCGGGCTCTCGCCCTTTGAATCAACAAAATTCACCTCGTCGGCAACAACGTCTGTTGCGTATCTCTTATTGCCTTGCGGATCCGTCCACGAACGGGACTGAATGGAGCCGACAACGCAAATCGAGCTTCCCTTCCTGAAATAACGAGAGACAAACTCGGCTCTCTGCCTCCAGGCGATTATATTGATGAAATCGGCCGTTTGCTGATTTTCATCGCCCTTGCTGTAGGCACGGTTCACAGCTATTGAAAAATTAACGTACTGAACTCCGCTTGAGGTCGTTTTAAGCTCAGGGTCCTGAGTAAGTCTGCCTCCGAGAATAACCTTATTAAAATTAAAGTTTGCCATGATGTCTCCTGTTAATTTCGTTAAATCAAAGTCTACGATCCGTAATTTTACCGATTACGCTTTTTTCTTATCCGAATGACGGATAACGACGGAACGCATAATGTTATCGTCAATCTTAAAACGGCGTTCAAGCTCTGCAGGAAGTGCAGGGTTTGCAGTAAATGTTACGAGTACATAATAACCTTCGTTGAGGTCGTTAATGGGATATGCAAGTCTTTGCTTGCCTTTCTCATTAACCTCGGTTACGGTACCCTCCGTTCCGATA
>CAZCSZ010000334.1:0-1536 GCA_964501305.1 uncultured Ruminococcus sp. | reverse complement strand
TCGCACCGAGTTTCGGCGTCTTATTGCAAGCTCACCTTGACGACTTTATTCGGCATGGCGTTTTTTTATTCGGCAAATGCATGAATACTGTTGCTTTTTTCGCAAAGGGATTATATAATAATAGGAAAGAGACGAACGGGAGGATTATACAATGGTTTTTATGTCCCTTGAAATGTATTCCGAAGTTTTAGGAAAACAAATGCCGCTTAAGGTAATTATGCCGCAAATAAAGAAAGGCGAACCGAAATGCAAGTGCCTTTATTTGCTTCACGGTTATTCCGATGACTGCTCGACATGGACACGCCGCACCTCAATCGAAAGATATGCGGAAGCATATAATATAGCCGTCGTAATGCCCGACGGCGCCAAGAGCTTTTACACAGACACGGCATCGGGAGATAATTACTACACTTACGTCGCAAAGGAACTGCCTCGCCAAATCGAGGCTATGTTCAATGTATCCGAAAATGCAAGCGACAGATATATAGGCGGTATATCAATGGGCGGCTACGGTGCTTTGAAGGTCGCCTTGAGAGAGGACGGAATGTATTCTGGCGTTATATCTCTTTCCCCCGTCGGAGACATCAAAACTTTCGCGAAGAACACGGAGTGGGTCAGATTTGACTCGCTTTTCGGAAAAAACAAGGAGATACCCGATTGCGATGACGTGCTGTATCTTGCGGAAAACTGCACGAGCCGTCCGAGGGTTTATCTTTCTATAGGATTTGAAGATTTTCTTTACGAGAACAACAGAACGGTAAGAAACACATTCGAGCGTCTCGGATACGTTTTTCGTTACGAGGAAGAACACGCCGACCATACATGGGATTTCTGGGACAGACACATTGAGAACGCTCTAAAATGGCTTCTCGAAGGCGAAAATACAGATGAATAAAATACGGTCAACAGTTCTTATATTACTTTGTCTTCTGCCTTTGCTTATGTTTACATCTTGCTTTGACGCAGGCAACGAGACAGAAGAAACGGAAATTTTTTTGTCAACGAAAAAAACGACCGGTTCGAACACGGAAGAATTCACAACAGATACGAACAGTGCATCGGAAAGCGAAAATCAAATCGAAAGCACAGCCGAAACAGGAATTGCCGAAGAAACCGAGCCGGCAGCGGAAACAACCGATGCCGAAACCGAAGAAGAGCTTACATACAACTCTTCGCCGACTTACATAGACGGAATACTCGTCGTTAACAAGACCTATCCTTTACCTCCCGACTACAACCCTGGCACCGACCAAACAGCACAAACGGCGCTTTATGAAATGTTCAATGCGGCAGAAAAAGACGGCATTTCGCTGTGGGTAGCATCGGGATTTCGTTCATATGACACCCAGGCGTGGCTTTACGGCAACTATGTGGCTCAGGCGGGAAAAGAAGCGGCGGACACGTTTTCGGCACGTGCCGGGCACTCCGAACACCAAAGCGGTCTTGCTTTTGACCTTAACTACGTCGAAGATTGGTTTGCCGATTCGCCTGCGGGAATTTGGATCGCGGAAAATTCGTGGAAATACGGGTTTATAA
>CAZCSZ010000333.1:0-1539 GCA_964501305.1 uncultured Ruminococcus sp. | reverse complement strand
GTGTTTTACGGTTGTGACGGTGCGTGGCTCTTGAGACCTACCTGGGAAGAAATGAAGAAGCATAAGTTTGACGTAATGGTGTTTGATTGCACAGTGGGTGATTCGGATGATTGGCGTCTGTTTGAACATAACACGATTCCTATGCTGAGAACAATGATAAAAGAGGTCAAAGCACGAGAGATGATAAAGTCTGACGGAAGTCTTATTGCATCTCATTTGGCGAGAACTCTCCACGGAAGTCACGAAGAAACCGAAGAGATATTGAAGAAAATCGATATGATTACGGCGTATGACGGTTTTGAGTTGAATTTTTAGGCAAAAGGTGAAACTGATGAGTAAATATATTACAGAGCCCGAAAGAAAGCTTGAGATAAAAGGCGAGTATGATGTGGCTGTTGCCGGCGGCGGAATTGCGGGAATAGCCGCGGCTCTTGCGGCGGCGCGCAGCGGAGCTAAAACGCTGTTGATTGAAAGAGAATTTACACTTGGCGGTTTGGCGACCTTAGGCTTGGTCACAATATATCTGCCCTTGTGTGACGGAAGGGGCAGACAGGTTAGCTTCGGCATTGCAGAAGAGCTGTTGCGCCTATCAATACAGCACGGAGCAGAGGCGAATTATCCCGAAATTTGGCTCGATGAGCACACAACGGAAGAACGTGCAAAGGGACAGCGGTTTGAGGTTCAATACGATGCTAATGTTTTTGCTATTTTGTGTGAGCAAATGTTGACCCAAGAGGGGGTTGAGATTCTGTACGGAACAAGTGTAAGCAATACGACAGTTTCAGAGGGTAGAATCAATGCTTTGGTTCTTGAAAACAAGTCCGGCAGATACGCTGTTTCGGTAAAATCGGTGGTGGATGCCACAGGCGATGCCGATGTGTGCGTATTGGCGGATGAAAATACAGCGTTGTTTTCGAAAAAAAACATCCTTGCCGCGTGGTATTACAGTGTTGAAAAGGGTAAAAACAATCTGCATACCCACGGTTTTGCCGAAAATTCAGAGGAGGACGTAAAGCTTCTTTCTCAAAAAAGATTCAGCGGTGTGGACGGAAAAGAAAATTCCGATATGGTCAGAATGGCACATAATGAAGTATTGAGTGAGTTCTTGAAAAAGGGCGGCGTAAGCGAAGAACATTCTCTGTCAGCTATTGCCGGGGTTCCTCAGCTGAGAATGACAAGGCGAGTTGTCGGGGTGAAAGAAATGACCTGTGATAACGAAGGCAAAAGGGAAGATACAAGTATCGGTGTTATATCCAATTGGAAGAAGCGCGGACCGGTATATGAGGTTCCGTATGAGTGCCTATACGGTAAGAAAATAAAGAATCTGATTATCGCAGGGCGATGCATATCCGCAGATGACGAAATGTGGGATGTGTCGAGGGTTATCCCCTGTTGTGCGGTTACGGGCGAAGCGGCGGGAACAGCCGCGGCTTTGACCGATGATTTTGCAACCCTTGATGTTGAGCTTCTTCAAAACAAACTTGAAGCAAACGGAGTTATGCTCCATATATAATTAAGAGCCGCATCACAATGATACGG
>CAZCSZ010000332.1:0-1544 GCA_964501305.1 uncultured Ruminococcus sp. | reverse complement strand
CCCTGTTTACATTCTCGGTGATGATTACGAAAAGGTAACGGGTATTTCTCCCAATGCGGAATTGCTGAACGTATATACCGACCCCAATTTGACAAACGATGAAGTCCTCAGCTTGATGGATTCAATCAAGAACAAGTGCTTCGAAGATATCGGTGCGGTTAACGTTGTAAACTGCAACCGAATCAGCGAACAGAATCTCGCAAGAGACGAACACAATTCCGAACTTTTTATCGTTGTTTCCGTTCTCATTCTTGTAATTTCTCCTTTGCTTTGGTTCTTTAACCAGGTGCTCTACTACAGAAAGAGAGAAAAAGAATTCAATATTATTCAGTCGATGGGTGCAAAAGAATCCGACATCAGAGTTATTTATCTTCTCGGCGGTGTTTGCATTGCTGTAATGTCCCTCATCGTAAGTATTTTGCTCAGCTACCTTGCAAGTTACCTCGTTTACTACTTCGTCAATGTAGTTCTGCCCAACCTTACGGGTGAGTTCATAAGATATCAGTTCTATCTCCCGTGGTACGCTCTCGTTATCAGTGCGGTTGTATCCGTTGCATGCGGATTCTTCTCGGCATATGTTCCTTACAAGAGCTACTTCAAAAACCGTTTCTCACTTGAAAACGGCGGAAGCGGCATGAAAGACGACGAGTAACCTAATCCGATTGGAATATCATTAAATACTAACAGACGAAAGGGAATAAAACAATGAGCGAATATATGCTTCAAACAGAAAGTTTGATTAAAACTTACAGACAGTACGATTCCGTTATCACAGCGGTTAACAGAGTAAATATCAAAGTCGAAAAGGGAGAATTTGTTGCCATTATCGGTACATCCGGTTCGGGTAAATCTACATTTCTTCATATCTGTGCGGGACTTGACCGTGCAAATGCAGGTCACGTAATTATAGACGGTACAGATATTACGAACCTCTCACCCGATGAGCTCGGACGTTTCAGAGGCGAAAAGATGGGCTTCATTTATCAGAAGCACAACCTTATTCCGCAGTTTACCGCACTTGAGAATATACTTCTCCCGACGGTAATGTGCAATAAGCCCGATATGAGCTATCAGGAGAGCCTTCGTAACCTCGTTGAATCTCTTAATTTGACCGAAAGACTTCACCACCTGCCGTCAGAGCTTTCCGGCGGTCAGGCACAGAGAGTTGCAATCGCAAGAGCTCTTATCAACAATCCGCAGATTTTGTTTGCCGATGAACCTACAGGTAACCTCGACCGTGCAAACGCTGACGAAGTTCTCGAACTTCTCTTCAAAATCCGTGCCGAACTCGGACAGACACTTGTAATGGTTACTCACGACCTTGCAATTGCCGATAAGGCCGACCGTATTTTCCGCATGGAAAACGGTTGTCTCACTCTCGAAAGAGACTATATCAAGGGTAATAAGAAAACTATCGACACTTATTAATCCCAAATACAAAAGCATCCACCGAAATGATGAGGTGTCGTAACGAAGGTTTTGAAAATAGGTGGTAAAGACAATCGGTACGGTATATTGCAGAAAATCTAAAAATCATATTTGCA
>CAZCSZ010000331.1:0-1556 GCA_964501305.1 uncultured Ruminococcus sp. | reverse complement strand
GTATATGTGCTTCTTCCTTGCAATCTTCATAATTCAGACTTTCTACGGCATTATGGCTGTCTCCACGAGCAACAACGATTCCGTTGAGCGGGACCACGTTCAGGAGGAATACAGCTATGATATGGCTCTTTACAATCTGAATGAATATCAGCATAACATAGTTGTAAATTACAACAATAATATTATATACCAAGCCGCAGCCGAGTCCTTTTATCTAATTCAGGACGACGTTTCGTATTACGACGATGTGGACCGTTCCAACAGATATGACGTTTATTTGACGTTCAGTGAATACGAAAAGCAAGAAGCTTACAATAAGTTTATGAAGGAGTTCTACAACGGAACTCTCCCCGTATACGGTGAGGTCAGAAGCGAAACTACCGCTTTACTTGATAACTTCGCCTCCAGCAAGGCATCAAACCTCGCAACGTTCGGTATAATTACGCTTGTACTTCTTGCCGTATCGATTTTCCTGCTTATTCTGCTTTATAATATCAGAATCAATCAGTATAAATTCACATACGGCGTTTACATGACCGTCGGAGCGGATTTCAAAATGCTATTTACGACTTCGTGGTGGGAGCTCTTCCTGATTTCGCTTGTGACGTACATACCTTCGGTTATAGCATCCACCTTGACTGTATTCTTCATTTACAAGTCAAGCGGCTTCCCGTTTGTATGGTTCGCACCTAAGATGTGGCTCTTCGTTGCACTGTTCAGTTTGGTTGTCGTTACGATTTCGGTAATTTCTCCTATGAGAATTATGTCGCTCAGAGCGCCGATGTCACTTATTATAACAGAGGACAACTCAAACCTTGTTTCTTCGCCCAGACGCTCATTCAACATTCTCGGAAAGAAATTTCCTCAGCACTATGAGCTTTATTCGATTTGGCGTTTCAGAAAGTACAACATTCAACTTTTGGCTTCGGCAATTGCGGTGTGTGCACTGTTTATTATAGGTCTTTACCTCGGTAATATCTATGAGACAAACATAGAATTCTCAAAACCGCAATATCAGGTTGACTACTCCGAGTCTCTGTTCTATGTTAATGAAGGAGCAATGGAGAAGGGCGACGGACTCGCCGTTGACGCATCGGCAATCCGTGAAATCGAAGGAGTTACTTATGTTGAGCAGACAGGTGACGAAAAGGGTAACTTCGACGGAACGGTTGAGAACTTCCAAAGCCCGGTTACAGAAGCAAGTTACATAAGCAGCCACACACTTTTTCCCTCCAACAGAGCGGCTTTCCTGACTAACTTCCTCAACAAAGACGGTTGGAAGGCAACAAATGATGTTGTTTATAAAGCTACCGATGCTGAACAGATTCTTTTCCTTGACCAATTCCAACATGACGGAAATTACGAGGACATATTAAGCGGCAAGAACAAATGTATTGTCGGCGACTCGATTTCCAACATGAAGAAGTTCAATATCAAAGTCGGAGATACGATTAAAATCGCAACAAAGACGGGACAGCAAAAGGATGTTGACTCCAACGCTACCGGCAGAAGCCTTCTCAATCAGCAGCTCAAGTACTTCCAGTTTGAATATACCG
>CAZCSZ010000330.1:0-1557 GCA_964501305.1 uncultured Ruminococcus sp. | reverse complement strand
ACAGTGCATACTTGAGCCTTCGAGGAATCAAATCCGCTTATCATATCGGAGGTGATGGGGATTAATTCACTGTATCCGTCGCTGTATTCAACATATAATTCAAGAGTCGAAAGATCAAGGGAGTCACCGACGTTAACGGTTGACTCGAAGTTTCCGAGGTATACGCCGATAAAGGCGGGGCTGCGCTCTATGAGGATATCACTGATATTCAAGTCGGTATCGAATTTGACGGAAATTGTAATGCCGAGACCCGTGTCATGGTAACTTGAAAGAACCGTGGATATTTCATAATCCCATCCGTTGCCGTTTTTGACTGCCGTAACCGAAAACGGGGTATCTGCAAAAATAGTGCTGCCTTCATTTGTCATCGGAATTGAATACCTTGAGTTTGCGGTATCATAATCTGATTTGGCGATTATGCTGTCTAAATCTTCATTTTCGAGAGAGAATACTCTGTAAAGAAGCGTTTCAAGGTCTTCGGCGCTTATGAGGCACGCATCTCCCATATTGGTCATTTGAAAAGACGGAAGGTCTTCGGTTAAACCGTATACGGCGCCGATTTCAAGCGCGGTGCGGATAAGAAAATCAATATTGGCACTGCTTGCTTTTCCGTTTTCCAGCGGGATAACGTCAATCATTCCTTCGTAGTCAATAGCCGCAACGCAGTTTGAAACTGCGGAATAGTACTGATATGCATTGAACCACGGACAACTTGACAGAGTGTTGCTTTCAATTCCGAACAGTGTCATTTTGAAGTCGGTACACTGTCTTAAATCGCCGCCCATAGGATAGGCAAGCGAAATACTGCCCTGAATATCAAGCGTTTCGGTAACGACTGTTGCGCTGAACGTAAAATAAATACCGTTTTCGTCATAGTCCAAATCGGACAAAGATGCATTTCGAATGTCAAGAACTTTTTCCGTATTGCTTTTGCCTGTTATATCGCTTGTTATATACAGATATCCGTCCTTGTTGCTTATCGAAAGAGAACTTGCTTTTGCATATGTCGCCTTGATGGGACAGAGCGCAGATATGTCGCAAACAGTTGCCGTCAAGTAATTGGTTTTGGTGTCTTCATCATAATAAAGGCCGGGGTATATTTCAAGATTGCGGTCAAGATGCTCATCATAGACTACCTGACAACCCGTATTGAAATGACTTGTGAGTTCATACTCCGCAGACTCGCCGTCTGTGTATTCAACCTTTATAATTGCACCTTGTCCGTTTGGCGCCTCAAACGAAATATATTCCGTTTTGTCAGGTGCTTTCATAAACGAAACTTCTTTTACGGGGCAAGGAAGCACTTCAACTTCGTACTCTGTTTCAATACCCAAGAAACTTGCCGTAACGGTGTGTGTTCCCGCTTCCCACAAGTTTGCATGAGTCTGTCCGTCGTTAACCATAAAGCCGGCAGCGTATTCTTGCTCAAGCATCCATACGTCGCCGCTGAAGGATCCACCTTCAAGATATTCAACCGTAACCTTGCGGGGATAAGAATCGTATCTCGGATATGTTACTTCAACATAGTCATCGGCGCCTTCATCGTAGACGTAATTC
>CAZCSZ010000329.1:0-1611 GCA_964501305.1 uncultured Ruminococcus sp. | reverse complement strand
GTTTGTTCTTGTCTCGGTATAAGGTGCCGAAAGAGGCTTTCTGCCCGTCCCGTTCCAACGTCTGTAAATCATGCCCCAAATGGCAAGCGCCGAGTTTGCGGCAACAAGGATAATATTGCCGATAAAAGCATATTTAAGGGCGTTTACGCTGACTGCGGAAAGAAACGCAAGACAAAGTGCGACAAGGCCGAGTACGGTGGAAAAACCGAATGCGCGTGTGAACCTAATTGATTTTTCGGGGTCGAAGCTGTGTTTTCGGAAGAAATCAGTCAAGAAGCGCTGCGTTTTTCTGAGTTTGAACCTTCCGCTGCCGATAGTCAAAGTTTTTGCACGGTTTCTTTCGGTAAATTCTTTAAAAGTCAATCCCGCAAGATTCAGCGCTTCGCAAAACATCCAAAATGAACATAACACATTGAAGGGCAGAAGGAGCAGGGAAAATATAATATTCAAAAGTTGAAGTTTCATGATAGTCGGTTATATTTGTTTCGGTTTATAAGGTCTGAGAAGGTATACGGCACCGCGCTATCCCTTTGCTTTGGCAAGCAAGCACACGCATTCGATATGATTCGTGTGAGGGAACATATCAAACGGGATAAGTCTTTGTACTTTGTAGCGCCCGCCGCCGAGGTATGCAATATCTCTTGACATTGTTTCGGGATTGCACGAAATATAAATTATCTTCGAAGGAGAGAGCGTCATAAGTTTGGATAGGAATGTCTTATCGCACCCCGCTCTCGGCGGGTCAATGAACACAACGTCGTATCTGTCTCCCCTTAACCCGGAGTTTGCGATGAATTTTGTCGAGTCGCACGTAAAGAATTTGATGTTGTAAATACCGTTTGACTTCGCGTTTGATACGGCATCGGAAACAGCGGCACGGTTTGTCTCAACGCTGTAAACTGTTTTGGCGTATCTTGAGGCTATAATTCCTATGGTGCCAATTCCGCTGTACGCATCGAGAACGGTTTCTTTTCCGCTTAATGCGGCAAGTTCCATTGCCGTCTTGTACAGTTTTTCCGTTTGAAGAGGGTTGATTTGATAGAATGAACGGGAAGATATTTTAAACGTCCGCCCGCAAAGATAATCCGTTAAACTACCGCCTCCGTACACCGTTCTTTCGTTTTCGGTGAGCCAAAGCGGAATATCCGTGCCGTTGACGTTTTGAATTACGGTTGTAATTTGAGGGTGGCGCTCCGTCAAGAGGGAAATAAACTGTTCTTCTCTCGGAAAATGAGCCGTTGCACTGACAAGCACAACCATTATTTCGCCTGAGGCAAACCCGTGCCTTATAAGAACATGGCGCAAAAAGCCTTTGCCTGTTGCGGGGTCATATGCCTTGAGTTTCAACTCGTTCATAATAACGGTTATTTCGTTTATAATAAGGCCTGCCCTGTCGCTGATTACGGGACAGCTCTCGCATCTGATTACTTTGCCCGATGCCGATTGGTAAATACCCGAGTACACTCTGCCGTTTTGATTGTAGAATACAGCCTGGGCTTTGTTTCTGTATGCGGAGGGATTGCTCATGCCGACAATTTCTTCTACATGGCAGAACCTTCCGAGTAACTTTATAACTCGACTCATCTTAAACGACAGCTGCTCTTCATAAGG
>CAZCSZ010000328.1:0-1627 GCA_964501305.1 uncultured Ruminococcus sp. | reverse complement strand
GCTTCGCACTTGAATTCGGGGTCAAGTATTCTTTTCCACTCAAAAACAAGGTCGTTGGCCTGTACCGTGCGTGAATCGCTCCATTTCGTGTCATTGAGCGTAACCTGAATTTTAAATGCTTCGTCATCGTCCTGAGACACTTCGTAGCTCTTCATAAGAGCCTTTTCCCAATTGCCGTTTTCGTCAAGTCTCGTGAGACCTTCGAATATAAGGCTGAGAATTTTGGCACCCGACGCATCCGTAAATGCATAGGCGGGGTCGAAATTGAAAATCTCGTTCGTCATATAAACGTCGATAACAGCACCCTTGTCACCTTCTTCAAGCGTTGAGCAAGAAGCAAGCGCACATACAACTGTTATAACAGCCAGAATGACAGAGAACACTCTTTTGAGTTTATTCATGATAAAGGTATTCCTCCTTGTTAATGTCCGCGCCGTTTTGTTCGGCGGAACTTAATGAAGCGTATTCATATTCCACTTTATTATATCACTTTTGTTCAAAAAAATCAATCAATAACTTTCACCTATTTTTGTTTTTTGAAGTTTCGTTTATATGCACAAAAATTCATCGATTTTTGCTCAATTTATATACCTATTAGACAGTTTTTGCGCTCTTTTAAACGTTTAAAATGTATAAGAATTCAGTTTTTGCAAATACTGTAGTGAAGGATGTGATTTCATGAAGAAAAGTGAATACGAAAAGATATATGTTAGAACCGACCTTGCGTGCGAGAGCGGGATGATATCGCCTGCAAAAAGCGGCGGCTGTGACTACAGGCGGAAAGAATACGGAAACATTACGGTTGAACAGCTTGACGTGTTAAACGAAGAAGGCGTTCGGGATACCGAAAAAGAAATCGGGAGATATATAACCGTATCGGGAGATGCAGTCAGACACGATACGGGTCAGGATTGTGCGCTTTCGGGAATTTTGGAAAGAGAAATACGAAGTATAGCGGAAAGAGCCGTATCAGCCCCGATAACCGAAGAGACACGCATTCTTGTTGCAGGTATAGGAAATGAGCTTATAAGCTCCGATTCACTCGGCCCCGCAGTCGCGGGTATGGTTGCACCGACACGTCATCTAACGGGCATATCGGCTTTTTCCGACTTTAATTTTTGCGAAGTATCGGTTATAAAGACCGCAGTTCTTGGGCAGACGGGTATTGAATCCTCGGAAATCGTAAAATCGCTGTGTAACGAAATAAAGCCCAACCTTATCGTCGCAGTAGACGCTCTTGCCGCACGTTCCATGTCAAGACTTGCATCGACAGTTCAGATATCCGATACGGGAATTGCTCCGGGAGCGGGGATAGGCAACAGCAGGCTGCACATAGACAGAGAAAACCTTGGAGTACCTGTTATTTCGATAGGGGTGCCGACGGTTGTTAACACTTCTACCTTATTATTCGATACGCTGTACAGCTGCGGTATAACCGAACTTGACAGTGAGGTGCGGAAAAAGCTCGATAATTCAAAACAATTCTTTATGACGACAAAAGACTGTGACCTTGTGTGTTCCAGGCTCTCAAAGATTATTTCTTCGGCGCTGAACGGGGCCTTTGCATACAGCGCTCTGTAATAATCGGAGTGTTTCCCTAATATGATTGTAACAGGTTGGTTTGGAT
>CAZCSZ010000327.1:0-1633 GCA_964501305.1 uncultured Ruminococcus sp. | reverse complement strand
GCTTATGACACCGACGGCACCGAGAATCATTACCGTTTGCGGTCCGACTTGCAGCGGAAAAACAACCGCATCGGCTAAGATTACCGACCTTTTAAATAAGAACGGTTACAGAACAAAAGTGCTCTCTATTGATGATTTTTACAAAGACAATATAAGAGAGAGTGAAAATCCCGATTTCGAAAGTGCAAACTCAATTGACCTTGATTATTTCGGTGAGTGTGTCGCGAAACTCTTTAACATGGAAAAAGTCTGTCTTCCGACTTTTGATATGAAAGAGGGCGTTAGAGCACAGATTACCGAATATTTACCGAGCAAGGATGATATATATTTTTTTGAAGGTATACAGGCAGTATATCCTGAGGTAACATCCGTTCTTGAACCGTTTGGATTTAAGAGTATATACATAAGTGTTGCCGATGACATAATGGCGAACGGTGTTCTTCTTTCGAGAAATGACGTCAGGCTGTTCAGACGTCTTGTAAGAGACGAGAAGTTCAGAGCAACAAACGCACTTAAAACGTTTCGTATGTGGAAGGATGTTCAGTCTAACGAATTCAATAATATTTTTCCTTTTGCTTCCAAAGCAGATTATAAAATCAATTCTTTTCTTCCGTATGAGCTGTTCATAGTAGGTAAATACTTAATTCCTTCACTTACAAACACCTCGCTCAGTGAGTTTGCTTCACTTGGCGATGCCATCATCGACAGACTCAGCACTTTGACAAATGATTATATCACCGAGGACATGATACCAAGTGATTCACTGTTCAGGGAATTTATAGGATAACGGAGATTGGATATATGAATAACGATAATCAAAAAATTACTCCGTCGCATTCTAATAAATCCGTCGGTGTTAAAGACACCAAAAAGCTTTTTTTCTCCGGTGTAATCGTTCTGACTCTTGCCAATATAATAGTTAAAGTTATCGGTGCTTTTCTCAAAGTTCCGCTTCAGTCCATACTTGAAGACGAGGGAATGGGATATTACAGTGCGGCGTATGATATTTACGTATGGTTTTACATGATTTCAACCGCCGGACTGCCCGTTGCGGTATCGATAATGATATCGGACAGCAGAGCAAAGGGGAATTTTAAAGACGCCAAAAAGATATTCAAGGTTGTATTTTCGATTTTCTTCGTCATCGGCGCTGTCGGCATGGCGGTAATGTTTCTGCTTTCGGGTAGTTTTGCAAGCCTTTATAAACTTACCGATTCAAGATACAGCATTATGGCAATAGCCCCGACTCTGTTCTTTATTTGCCTTTCGAGTGCTTACAGAGGATATTTTCAGGGTCATCAGGAAATGCGACCTACCGCAATTTCCGAGGTAATAGAGGCTGTCGGTAAACTTTCACTCGGCATAACATTCGCTCTTTGGGCAAAATCAAAGGGGTTGCCACCTTTCGTTATTGCTGCCTATACACTTATAGGCTTATCGATCGGTTCAGCGCTCGGTATGCTATATCTGTTTATAAGAAAGCGCCTGTTCAATGAGAAAGCTTACAATGCATCTCTCGGAGTTGAGGCAAATGACAGTTACATTACTCCGACCAAAAAGATTATTACAACTCTTCTTGCCATAGGCATTCCTATAACGATAAGCTCTTCCGTTATGAGTTTTACAAATGTTA
>CAZCSZ010000326.1:0-1634 GCA_964501305.1 uncultured Ruminococcus sp. | reverse complement strand
ACCGAGAGGGACGCCTCTGCCGTGGTCCTCTATTCTGATTGACCTGTCAAGGTATACGGTCGTTATAATCTCGTTTCCGTAGCCTTCTCTCGCTTCGTCCACCGAGTTTGACAGAATCTCGAAGAAGGAATGTTTGCAACCGTCAAGCCCGTCTGAGCCGAATATTACCGAAGGCTTGCTTCTGACTCTGTCGGCGCCTTTCAACGAAACTATGGACTGGTCGCCGTAGTTTTTGCTTTTTTGTGCCATGTTATTTCCCTGTGTCGTTATTTAAGCGCCTGCGTTGCGCTTGCTTTCCCGTCAAGAGATACTATATAATTCGTCTTATATTCCGTTTCTCCCGACTCTTTTTCAAGAAGTACTTCGAAATTGAAGCAATACTCGCCTTTGTTTTGGATAAGTCCTTTATATTCAAGACGGTACTTGAGACCCGTTCCCGTGTCTTTTTCTCCGTTCTTGGACAAGAACGCCTCTTTCAGTATCGAAGTCGTAGCATTTGCCTCCTCAAGTTCCGTGTAAATAAGACCGTTTACGGAAACATAGTAATAAACAGTTTCCGTGCCCGCACTCTCGTCGGAACTCTCCTCAACCGTTTTCTCGGCTTTGATAATGTAATACTCGTTACCGTTGCTTTGAGCCGTCATATCACCCGTCTTTTCAAGGGTAATATTCTTTCTGTCGTCCTCGCCGAACGATGCAAGCAGAAAATCGTATGCCTCCTGCTCGTCGGCAAGTGCACCTGACGCGCTCTGCATATCACTCTCGGGAAGGCTTTGGAAATCGGTATCGTACCCCAAAGTTTCCGTTGCCGAAGTATCTTCTTCGACTTTCGGGGATTCTTCTATTTTTCTTACAAGTTTACAGGACATAAGAGTTAAAACAAGCCCTGTTGCCAATATTGCCGATAACAATCTTTTGATAGTCATGCTGTTCTCCTTTTTTGTTTTCCGCCGTTCACTGTTTGTCGGCTCTGAACATGTTAAAGCCCGCTTGATTTGTCAAAGTATCCATATTATATAAAAGGATGACTTTTTCAATTCCTTTCTCTTCGCAAAGATCCCACAACGATGCGCTGTAATACCTTAAATCGACCGCCGTAACGTCATAGTCTTTTGCAAGAAGCGGAATCAGCGAGTGGGCGAAGCTGTCCTTCACGACAAGAATCTTCTCACGGTTTTCTTGAGGCGCCTCAAGCGTAACAAGCGCCGAATTTCCACCGACAAATACGCTGTATTTATCCTTTCCGGAAAGCGCTTCGATTTCATACATAGGCAATGTGCCGTCCTTTCCGCTGACCGTGCGTTCTATCCTTTCGTCGCCTTCAAACCTAAACAGTTCGATAGCATCGGGTGTCCCACCGAATATTCCTGCAGTCGACCACGTTGTGCCGAAGAAATCCTCGGATACGGTTTCGGGCACAAAGCTGTTTATATCGGAAACGGGCAGTCCGGCCGCCTTTTCTATTTCGCAAAGAGCGTAGAATGCACCGAGTGATGTCCAATGGTGGTCTGTTCTGTAATAAACGTATTCTCCGTTTTCAAAATGTTCCCGAAGCGGTGCTTTAAGGTCAAGGTAATCTATACCTTAAAGCACCGCTTCGGGAACATTTTGAAAACGGAGAATACGTTTATTAC
>CAZCSZ010000325.1:0-1651 GCA_964501305.1 uncultured Ruminococcus sp. | reverse complement strand
AGACGAAGAACGCTGTTGTATCGCAAATAGACAGTGTACTTAAAAACTTTGTCAAAGTAGATGAAGATTTACTGACCGAGCTTGAAGAAATACTTTACTGTTCGGATATGGGGGCCGAAACTACCGAAAGAGTAATCGACAGTCTGCGTGACAGAATTAAAGACGGCAGACTTAAGGAACCCGATGAGGTAAGACAGACGCTCAAAGAAATACTCAGAAGTGAAATCGGAGACTGTGAAACGCTCGATTTATCAACTACACCGTCTGTAATCCTGATTATCGGCGTAAACGGTGTCGGAAAAACGACAACTATCGGTAAAATATCGGCAAGACTTGTTTCCGAGGGCAAAAAAGTAGTTGTTGCGGCCGCCGATACATTTAGAGCGGCGGCAATTGACCAACTCGAAGTATGGGCACAGCGTGCAGGTGCCGAAATAATAAAACAGCAGGAGGGAAGTGACCCTGCTGCCGTTGTGTACGACGCATGCACCGCAGCACGCAAAAGAAACGCCGATGTACTCATAGTAGATACGGCTGGAAGGCTTCACAACAAGAAGAACTTAATGGATGAACTTGCGAAAATCAATCGCATAATCGGAAGGGAATTGCCGGACAGTGCAAGAGAAACACTTCTCGTTCTTGATTCAACTACAGGTCAGAACGCTGTAAATCAGGCAAGGGAATTCAAAAATGCCGCAGATATAACGGGACTTGTTTTGACAAAACTTGACGGGACTGCAAAGGGAGGTGCGGTATTTTCCATTAAAGGAGTACTTAATATTCCGGTTAAATTCATCGGTGTCGGAGAACAAATCGACGATATGCAGGAATTTGACCCCGATATGTTCGTAAACGCACTTCTTGACGAATAAGGGAGAATAGTATGAGAGAAGTAGTATTATCATCGAGAAACAAGAACAAAATCGCAGAGCTCAGCTCCTTGCTTTCCGAAATTCCTTCGGCACGACTTCGTGTTCTGTCGCTTGACGATGTCGGCTTTTTCGACGAAATAGAAGAGGACGGACAGACTTTCGAAGAGAATTCCGTCATCAAGGCATCGGTGCTTGCATCAAAGGGATATATATGTATAGCCGACGATACGGGTCTTTCCGTAAATGCATTGGACGGTGCACCCGGTATATATTCCGCAAGATACAGTGGGGACCATGCCGATTATGCGTCTAACAATAAAAGGTTGCTTCGTGAAATGAAAGGAATAACCGACCGTAGTGCCGTGTTTGTCTGTGTAATGAGCATAGTTATTCCCGATATGACGGGACTGTTCGTACCGTCCGAGCTTGTTAATTCGGAAATGTCCCAATTTGCAAGTGAAAGAGCGGGTGTTCCCGTTAAAGCTGTGGTTTTGAGAGGAGAGTGCCACGGACAGATAACCGAGCACTACCGCGGTGAAAACGGATTCGGATATGATCCTCTGTTTCTTGTCGACGGACTGTCAAAGACGTTTGCCGAGATGACGCGCGGCGAAAAAAATGAAGTCAGTCACAGAGGAAGAGCGTTCAAGCTGTTTTCCGCCGCTGTCGAAAAAATTTTTAACGAAAACGGAGATTAATATGCTGACTAGTAAACAAAGAGCTTATCTTCGCTCACTTGCATCGAATTACGATACTATCTTTCAGATAGGAAAAGGCGG
>CAZCSZ010000324.1:0-1657 GCA_964501305.1 uncultured Ruminococcus sp. | reverse complement strand
GCAGAAACATTCCCTTTCCGACATACCGCTTTGCGATTGATACGACAAGCCGTAAATTGGACTCAACAAGTTTATTCTTGGCTTCACAGTCTCCATTTTCGGCTTTTTTGGCAAACTCTATTTCCTCATCTATAGACAAAAGTTCGATTTTGCCGATTTCGCGGAGATACATACGTACAGGGTCATCGACTGTAAGACCTTCGGTTCTGAGTGCTTTCTCCATATCTTCGGCATTGCCGAAGCTTTCGACTTCAGCTTCTATTTCACCCGTTTCCGCATCAGGTTCATTTATTATGGTAATGCCGGCCTTCTCAATTCGCTCATACAGATTCTCGACAGCGTCCATATCAAGCTCGATAACTTCGGTAAGTCCGGTTATTTCCCCGATTGCGAGATACCCTTGCTTTTTGCCTTTTTCAATCAGTTCATCAAGGGTATAAGTCTTTTCGTTTGCCATTATTACAGATCCTTTCGGCTTTAATAATCATCGCTGCCCGGGCGATAAATCACATATTTTTCAGCTTTGAATACTTAATAAAGAGCCTGCGAAGCGCTTTCTTTTCTATCTGCCTTATGCGCTCTCTCGTAATTTCAAGTCTTTGGCCTATTTCTTCAAGAGTATAGGTCTTTCCGTCATAAAGCCCGTAGCGCAGCTTTATAACAAGTGCTTCCCTCTCGCTCAAAGCACGAAGTGCGCTTTCGATTTCTTCTTTGAGCAAGGATTTGTAAGCCTCCTCTTCGGGAGACGGAGTGTCGGAATCGGGAATAAAGTCTCCGAGGTGACTGTCCTCCTCTTCTCCTATCGGAGATTCAAGTGAAATAGGCGTTTGAGTTACTTTTTGAATATTGAGTACTCTCCACGGCTCCATGCCGAGTTTTTCGGCAAGTTCATCGGTTGTGGGCTCACGTCCGAGTTCCTGAAGCATTTGTCTTGAGCATCTCGTGACTTTATTATAAGTTTCCACCATATGTACGGGAATTCTTATGGTTCTGCCCTGGTCGGCAATAGCACGGTTAATCGATTGCTTTATCCAACATGTAGCATATGTTGAAAACTTGTATCCCATTGTATAGTCGAATTTTTCGACCGCTTTAAGAAGCCCGAGATTTCCTTCCTGAATAAGGTCAAGGAAAGGAAGTCCTTTTCCAATGTACCTTTTTGCAATATTGACGGCAAGCCTCAGATTGGCCTCAACGAGCTCGTTTTTTGCATCTTCGTCACCGTTTAGTATCGCTTTTGCAAGTTCTATTTCATGTTCGGCATCGATAAGACCGATTTTTCCTATTTCTTTGAGATATATACGAACAGGGTCCTCTGTGGACACATCCTCCGCTGTAAGAAGGGAGTCTATGTCCCCTATTTCTTCTTCGTTTTCTTCATCTTCGATTTCGCTTATTTCATCTGCGGTTATATAGTCTATAACATCAACTGAGTTTGACTCAAGCCATGAGCTTACGGCAATAAGCTCATCTTTTGACATTTCGGGATTCTTCATGACGATTTTAATATCGTCAAAAGTCAAAAAACCCTGTTCTCTCGCTTTAGCTATAAGTTCATCGGCTTCTTCGGGAGCATTTTCGAGATTTTTCTTACGTTTTCTCCCGCGTTTGACACTGTTTTCTTTTATATCAAGCTGTACTTCATCCTCAATATCGA
>CAZCSZ010000323.1:0-1663 GCA_964501305.1 uncultured Ruminococcus sp. | reverse complement strand
CCGAATGCAAGCGAGGCGAGCGTGGGAGCGACGAAAATGCGGAACGTATTTTGAGAAGCGAGAAAGCGAGCCACCGCCGAGGGGCAAAGAAAATGCGTTGCCGACATGATATAGTACCAGTTCCTTTCATATGCCGAGAACATATTATCGTCGCTTGAAGATCGAATTCGTTTCCGAATATAAATAGCCCGTTCTGCAAAGAACAAATATCGTTGAAAAAATCCTTTCGCCCGACGGCAAAAGGATTAATGCTGGTGCTCCCGACAGGACTTGAACCTGCACCCTCGCGGATTGGATCCTAAATCCAACGTGTCTGCCAATTCCACCACGGGAGCATCTTCGGAAAAGAGCTTGATTATTCGGCATAGTACCGATGGGCTCTGTCGCAACGATGCCATGTGCCCTTTTCCTTCAATATTTAATTAAAATTAAATCTGTATAAGTCGTCAAGACGTACTTAAAAGTCTTTGGCTTTCGGTTGCTTTATTCAGCCTTGCTTAAAAGCCCTTGGCATTTGGTACTATATTCGCCTTAACTAAAAACCCTTAAGCTTTTCGGCATCGTCGCCTGCCTTGCAGAGCTGTTTTGCCCACCTTACAGCCTCATCTATCCACTCGGCGGCATCGGAATGCATAAGTTGTTCCTGACCGCCTGCCGAAGTTTCCTCATTGCAGAGGGACATTCCGTGCGGGCCGTGCTGGAATATATGAAGCTCATACGGGATTTTCTTTGCCGAAAGTGCCGTTGCCATGATAAGTGAATTCTCAACGTCAACGCAGTTGTCAAAACACGTAGTCCAAATATATGCGGGTACAGTGTATTCGGATACCTGCTTGTCAGGTGAATACATTTCGCAAAGCTCGCTGTCAAGGGTATGTCCCGTGACATTGTATGCACAGTCATAATGTCTGTGCTGTTCGTCAGTTGTTATCCACGGATACGACAAAATCACACCGAAAGGCTTGTTAGCTCCGAACGGCATATCGGGTGTCGGCTTTGCGAAATCCTTATGCCACATAGTGCCTATTGAAGCCGCAAGATGACCGCCTGCCGAAAAACCGCATACGAAAATACGGTCGGGGTTTACATTGTACTCGGCGGCGTGTTCTTTTATATGGATAATCGCTCTCGAAACGTCAAGGAGCGGTGTCGGAAAAGCCGCGTGCGGTGCTATCGAATAGTGAAGCAAAAAGCAGTTGAAGCCCTTTGCGAAGAATTCCTTAACGGCAGGTTCGCCCTCTCTTGCGGCAAGAAAATAATATGCTCCGCCGGGGCAAACGATAACGGCGGGACGGGGCGGCGCCTGAAGCTCCGGCTCGTCCTCCGATATGTAGGTTTTAAGTGTTATACACTTATTCTCTTCATTTAAATATACAGTTTCGTGTTTCATACAGTTACCGGCACTTGCAAACTACAGCGCCGCCGAGGTCATAGAGAGGCTCGTCGCTTAAAGCGCAAATGCTTTTCCTTTTTTTATTTAAAAAATCATATATTTCATCCGCATCGGGATGATATTTTAAATCTCCGAACGTGAAAACGGTATCATTAATGCAGAAAGAGGCGCCGCCGATAAAACCGTAATCATATCCGGGAAGTGTGATATGACCCGGCGAGATAAGAAGGGTTTCAATACCGTTTTCTTTGAGGACTCTCTCTATTCCCT
>CAZCSZ010000322.1:0-1664 GCA_964501305.1 uncultured Ruminococcus sp. | reverse complement strand
CTTGAGGCGCAGGCGGCAGGACTGCCTTGTCTTATTTCAGATAAAGTAACAGCGTAGTGCGCCGTTACCGACAGGGTTTCATTTATCTCGATTGAATGCGGAACCGAAAAATGGGTAGATGCTTTGTCCTCTGTCACATCAGAGGGAAGAAATGAGGCTACTCTCCTGTTTAAAAACTGAAAATTCGATATTGAAAAAAGCGCATATGAACTTTTGAATTTTTACAAAAGCCTAAAATAATTAAGCAAATCTTAAATTACAAAAGGAGGGCTTAAATGAGAATACTTCATTTTCTTGTTACAAATGCGCTGTCCGGTGCCGAACACGTCGTAGTTGATATTTTGAGTGCCCTCAAGGATGAAAACGAAGTATACTACGTCAGTCCCGACGGGAATATTCGTTATACGCTTGAAGAAAGAGAGATATCTTTTATTCCGTGCAATACGGAAAGTATTTCCGAAATACGTCGGGTGTATTCCGAAATTAAACCCGATATAGTGCATGCATGCGACCCTCGGATGAGCTTTAAGTGTGCACTTGCGGGTATTCCGTTCATAGCACACTTTCATTCAAATTGCGTATGGATGGGTAAAATATGCCCGAATTCGATAGCTCTTCTGTACACTGCCTTTCGCTCCAAGGCGGTCATAGCTGTTTCAGACAGCATAGAGAAAGAGTATGTTTTTTCAAAACTTATAAAGAGGAAGCTTCATATAATTGAAAACGCCGTAATGCGTGATACGGTTGTGGAAAAAGCCGCCGAGCCTTACGAAAAGGAATATGATTTGCTGTATGTTGGACGCTTCAGCAGAGAGAAAGGTCCGCTTGACTTCTTGAAGATTGCCGAAGAGGTTAAAAAAGCAATACCCGATTTAAAATGTGCGATGATAGGCGAAGGTGAAATGTTTACCGATGCCGAAGATTGTATTGAAAACAATTCTCTTTACGGAGTTGAACTTCTCGGATTTCAGCCTAACCCGTATAAAATAATGGCGAAGTCCAAAATAATAATCATGCCGTCGAAAGTCGAAGGCTTCGGGCTTGTTGCAGTTGAGGCTATGATTTTGTCAAAACCCGTTATTGCCTACAGTGCGGGTGCCTTACCCGAAGTCGTCGGAACGGAAGGCGGTTTTTTGTGTGAGAACACAGAAGACGGTGCCGAATATGCGATAAGACTCTTGAGTGAGCCCTCTTTGTACCGTGAGAAATCGGAAGGCGCGGTTCGAAGGTCGTATAGATTCACCGATTCGGAAGGATATACAGAAAAAATCAAAGCTCTCTACGGCGAGGTTGCACGTTAGTTTGCTCACCTGCCGCAGTTTGTCGGAGAACAAAATGAAAACACTCAGTATAATTACACCGACATACAACAGAGGCGAGATGCTCGAAAAAGTATACCGCTCTCTTGCGTTACAGACATCAAATGATTTTATATGGCTCATTGTCGACGACGGGTCAACCGACGGCACGGAAAAGGCTGTCGAAGGATTTATTGCCGAAGGGATTGTCGAAATCGAGTATTATAAGAAAGAGAACGGCGGAAAGCATACAGCGGTTAATGAGGCACTTAGCAGGGTTAAAACTCCGTATGTCATGCTCTCGCTTGACTCAGATGATACACTTAAGCCCACCGCTGTCGAAACTGTCAATGCGGAGTGCAATAA
>CAZCSZ010000321.1:0-1669 GCA_964501305.1 uncultured Ruminococcus sp. | reverse complement strand
CACACCGTAAAGAGTTATGTAATCGCCCACATACTGATTTTTAAGTTCAAGGGGTGTCCCCTTGGCAGTTATCTCGCCGCTGTCGATTATTACAACATAGTCCGCATCGGCAGCTTCCTCCATATAGTGAGTCGCCAGAAACACGGTTATGCCCTCTTTTTTCTGATGTCGGATATAACACTCCGCAAAAGCCTTCTCGTTTGCGGATCAAGTCCCGTTGTGGGCTCATCCAAAAACAGTATTTTGGGTTTGTGAATAAGGGCTCTTTCAATATCTATTCTCCGTCTCTGACCGCCCGACAGCTTTCCGACGGGACGTTTCAGCAAATCTTTAAAATCAAGCATTTGTGACAACACGTCAACTCTCTTTTTGAAGTCCTCCCCGGTTATGCCGTACAGCGCCGCACGGCTTTCGAGATTGTCAATGACGGACAAAGCACGGAGTTTTGAAACACAACCCCTATATCCCGTTTCACACCGATATGCCCGCTGTCAATGTCGTGCCCGCCGATTACAACTTTCCCGCTGCCTTTTTCAAGCTGACCGCATATGATATTGATAGTCGTGGATTTTCCGGCTCCGTTTACCCCCAAAAAAGCAAATACCTCTCCTTCTTTAACGCAAAAGCTCAGCGATTTTACAGCTTCGATTTTGCCGAACTTCTTACAAAGGTTCTCGATTTCTATTATATTCTCCATGCTCTGCTCCTTCAATTTAATACGTAATACAACAGCAGATTACGCTCTTTTGCTGCCGCTCTGCTTTTCGAACTTGAGTTTAAGTCCTTGGTACATATCGGTTAGTGTCCGCCTGCACATTTCCTCGCTCCAATCATAATATCCCGTGACTATCATCGTGGCTATACCGTGAACGAACGCCCGCATTTCGATACAAAGCATAATCGCATCATCTCTCGATATGTTGGTCTGACATCGGATAAGGTCCGCTAACATCTCGGTTTCATCTGTTGTTTTTTCTTTCTCATCGTCCGTCCTGTCACGCATGAACAGAAGCTTGAAGAGTTCTTTTTCCTTCCTCGCAAAGCGGATATACGCCATTCCGCTCGCTTTGTACGGAGGATACTTCCCGCTTGCCATGTCTTCTTTTAAACAGTTTTGATAAAGACCTGCTGCCGCTTCAACAACAGCTTTTTGAACACTTGCCATACTGTCAAAGTATCCGAAAATGGGCTGCGAAGATGTTCCGAGCCTTTTTCCGAGCGTACGTGCCGTCACGGTGGAAAGACCGCCTGCTCTTGCAAGGTCGAGTGCGGCGTTCAGTATTTCTTCCCTTGTAAACATAAATTTTCTCGGCATATTATACTCCGTTCAATAAAATTACTTGCGTAATATTATATATGTATTTTATAATTCGGTATTTATTTGGAATGTCAATGGTTTTCTTTGATTTTATACTTCCGTGACCCTTGTTGAACGGTTTTCTTTGCGGATGCCCGTCAAAACGCATATTTTTTTGCAAATTTCGCCTTAAAGTTTCGGCTCAAATAAGGGAGAATACTTACGGTGAGGAGTCGAAAAGGTGTAAGTCCGACTTTTGGATTTACACCTTTTTTATGTATGCGTATATTTAAATAAAAATGAGGTATTAAAAGGAAAACTCGCACTTCGGTCTATAAACGCAAAATATTTTCAAGCAGACACTTCGCACCG
>CAZCSZ010000320.1:0-1680 GCA_964501305.1 uncultured Ruminococcus sp. | reverse complement strand
GGCTCGTATGCTCTGTTTCCGTTTTGGACTATTTCAATAGCATAGGGTGAGTCGTTTTCAAATGATTCAATAAATGAAATCTTAGTTACGACAACAATAGGCGACTGATAGTATTCTCCGGTATACTCGTTAATACCGTTATAGTAAATACCGCCTTCGACTCCGTCTCCGTATGAAAGAGTATCAAGGAAATGAGTGCCCGACAAAGGCTTTTCGTCCCACTTGATTATACTGCCCGACATGATGTTTCTCTTTGCGATATGTACTTTTCCGTCAATTGTACCGCCGCCGCAGAAAATCTGCATATAGCTTACAATTGCATTGCCGTTGTTGTCGGTACAGTCCCTTACGGTGCCGCCGAGCATTGTAAATTTCGAATAATAACCGCCGTTGGTTACAAATACCGCGCCGCCGCTTGATGCGGTACAGCCGATAATAGAACCGCCGACCATTGTTGCATCGCCGAATGCATATATTGCGCCGCCTTCGTCGCCTGTACAACCGACAAAACTACCGCCGAGCATAAAGAAGTACGAGCTTGATGCGGGAAGATATACAGCTGTCTTTTTCGCACCTGTAATTATACCGCCGTATACGGTTTCCGTACCGTTTTCTTCATCATGAACCCAAAGTCCGTCGTCACGCGGTGTAAATTTATGAGGTACGTCGGGAGAGCTGTCAAGTATAACAAGACTTCCGAAAGGAATAAACGCTTCGATTTCTTCGCCTTCGGGATGATCTATTGTGAGCACGTGTCCGTTAAGGTCGATGACAAGAGGTACAAGTTCAGTTGTGAATAATGCGGGAGCGGATATTGAAATTCTTCCGGTCAAAGTGACGTCTTCGTCAAGATAGTAATGACCTGCGATAGTAGCACCGCTGTGTTCCGTTGTGAGCTTATTCCAACCTTCAAAACGTTCTTCTTCCGTAATATCGCAATTCAGGCAAACTCCGTTTACGAAGTGATGTCCGAACTGATAACTGTTTTTGACGGTTTCGAGTGACTCCTCACCGCAGCCGTTGAGACATTTTCTTACATAATAGTCGGGAGATGAACAAGTAGCTTCTCTAATCTCTACGGGGTCGCCCGAAAAATCGTGTCCCAAGGGAGCATCCGATTTTGTTTCAATGACTATACCGCAAACCGTACATACGGTTGAGCTGTAACCGTCAGTTGTACATGTGGGAGGTGTAGCGTCACCTTTAACGCGGTTGTGGTGACATCTCGTATATGAAAGTTCGATTTCTTCAAGGCTCATGTAATCTGTCTTGTGAAATTCACTGAAATCGAATTTATAGTATTGGTAATAATCTTCGTTGTCTGCAATCTTATATTCCGTTCCTTTGAAAACACTATTAACCATAGTAGTGTCGTCCTCGACGTGTGTGAGGGCGTTCCACGTTGCTCTTTTGGTTGTCTCGTTGTAATCGTTACTGCCGAACACAGTCCAGCTCTTCGGATTTTCTCCGTCGGAGGATGCGGCATAAAGAGTATAAGCATTGAGAATTATTCTGTCGGATGCTTTTACGACAACGTAAGCGGAGTCAACACCCGAAACTATCCAACGTGTTGAACCCCATGCATATCTGTAGCCGTCGAAAACTTTGTCGTATTGATTCCAATCACTTGAATTAATACCGTCAACAGCCTTAAAAGATACATTTTCCTGAGCGCCGCAT
>CAZCSZ010000319.1:0-1688 GCA_964501305.1 uncultured Ruminococcus sp. | reverse complement strand
CTCCGTTATTTTTGATGCAGTAAGTGCACCTATCGGAAAGCCGCATATGTTTCCGAGTATTATAGAGGAAGCGTATTCGCGGTTAAGCTTTAGCAGTTTACATATTGGTTTCATCAATGAATTTAAAAATTTCGGCATAGGCAAATCGCAGAGCAGTGCCGAAATGACCATAAATGGGAACAGCGACGGAACGACGGACATTACAGTTGATTTTATAGAATTTGTTATTGCGTTTTGAGAAGCATCGGGATACAGAAGTATTATAACGGCAAATGAGCACAGAAGTATGTAGAGGATGGATTTTACGGTATGTTTCATTTTTAGCCTTTCGGAATTAAGCGGTTTTGTATTTCATATTATTAAATAAATACGGCAAGCGGAGGAAATTATACTTGAAATCGTCATTGAATTCGAACAAAAAAACGCTTCTTTCCCGACTTAAACAAACATACATAATCTCAAAAACGAATTGTGAGGTTGTTCCGTTTAAGGGTATATACATAACGGGATGCAGAAAAATCAAAGACTATTCCAAAGAAAAAATCGTTCTTGAATGCTGTGACTGTACAGCAATCTTGTCAGGGCATGAACTGACAGTGGAGAACCTTTTAAACGGTCAGATGTCAGTTGTCGGAAAGATAGAATCATTGGAGTTTGCTAAATGATTTCATACATCGTGTTTCTGCTTTTAGGCTTTGCTGTTTTAGAAGTCAACTGCGGCAAAGCAGAGTTTGTCACTAATTTGTTCCGCAACGGTATAAGGTTTAAAATACCCAAAAAGCAAGACAGCATTTTTTATATATTAAAATCCGACGTTTCTTTCGTGCTGAACTATTCGAAAGAAAACGGCATTGAATGCAACGTCAAAGCAATGAAAGGACTACCGTTTGTGCTCGCAAGATATAAAAGGCGTGCGGGCATTTATATCGGAATTATTCTGTTCATAATCACTGTTTTTACTTCAGGTAGGGTTGTCTGGAAGATTGATGTTACGGGAAACGAGAAAATACCCGCATCTGAGATCGCCGAGAATCTCGAACGTCTTGGATTCACATACGGAACTAACTTCAAAAGAATCGACTTTGATGATTTGAGAAGGGACTATCTGATTGAAAATGACGATTTGAGTTGGATATCAGTGAATATGAAAGGTACGTATGCTCATGTGGAGGTCAGGGAGCTTAAAAAAACGGCGGGAGGAAATGGGCCTGGTCTTTGTAACATAGTTGCATCGGAAAACGGAAAAATCCTGCTTGTCGAGGCTGAAGAGGGCAAGACATGTGTATATCCCGGTGACAAAGTTTCCAAAGGAGATTTGCTTATCGGTTGCGTTATGACTTCGGGTGAGGACAGACTGAGATTTGAAAGAGCACAAGGGACAGTTCTTGCTGAGGTTAAACGCAAATTCACGTATACTATCCCTTATGAAAAGGCAGTTTACAGTCCATCGGGAGCCGAATCAATAGAAAAAACGCTGATTTTTTTCAAAAAAGATATAAAATTTTCTAAAAGCAGTGGAAATTCGTTTAGGTTTTATGATACAATAGATTGGGTTAATTATATATACCTTAAAGAAGGTCTTTTTGTGCCGGTCGGATTCCGCTCAGTTACATACAGAGAACTTCAAAAAGATACTGTTATTATGAATGAAAATGAAGCCGAGGTTGAAGCCGAAAAACTATTCGGTA
>CAZCSZ010000318.1:226-1691 GCA_964501305.1 uncultured Ruminococcus sp. | reverse complement strand
CATTTTTGCAAGATCCGCATCATGGGTTGAAATTACAGCTGTTTTTCCTTTGAGAGCTTCAAGCATTATTTTTTGAGTCAGTGCCTTTGTGCAGTCATCAAGGCCTGCAAACGGCTCGTCAATCAAATAAAGCTCAGCGTTGTACAGAAGAGCTCTTGCGAGAGAAACCCTTTTTGCCATGCCTCCGGAGAGTGAACGGGGATACAGTCCGAAGTCATTTTCGGATATGCCGAGCTTGCAAAGCATATCTTTTGCCGCATAGGCATCTTTTCCCGAAATGTTTGTGTTTTCCAAAACGGTTGCGCCCCCGAACAGAAGAGGTTCTTGAAAAGCAAAAGATATATTCTCGGTTTTTCCCGTGTAAATTCCGGTGTAATCTGTGTCGAGAGAAGCGAGTATTCTCAAAAGAGTTGTTTTGCCGCTTCCCGAAGGGCCCGTAAGGGATGTAATTGCATTATCGGTGATTTCACAAGAGAAGTTCTCGAATACAACTTTATCTTTGAATTTTTTCGTGATATTATTAAGTCTCATCGTTTTTTATCTCCGCTCTTAAGAAACGTCTGGCAACCTTCTTTACGGCAAACTCAATTATAATGCTTAAAGCCACTACGCATAAAGTCCATGCGAAAAGGTCACCTGTTTCAAGATACACTTTTGAATTGTAAAGCTCTCTGCCTATTGAATTTTTCGGTGTACAGAGTACCTCTGCTGCTATGCCGGATTTCCATGCAAGACCGAGCGAAGTTTCAAGCGAGGCAATGTATTTGAGCTTGATAGACGGCAAATATACGTACTTTATTTTCTTTAAGGGTGAAAGTCCGAAAATTTTCGATGCTTCGATAATTCGACTGTCTACGGAGTCGAGAGATGCCTTTAAAGATGACCATATAATAGGCGTTACTATTAAGAAAGATGTAAACGAAGGAATGTTGCCTTTTTTTATCCACACAAGAAGGAGGATTATAAAAGAAGCAACGGGCGTTGTTTTAATCAGTGCGTTAATTGGTGCCAAAAAAATCGACAGCTTGTTTGAACGGTAGGTGAAAATACCAAGAAGCGAACCGAAAGCAATACCGCTAACGTACCCTATTGCAATTCTCATTAAGCTGAAACCGCAATTAATGTAGAAGGTTTTGCTTTTCATAAGTCTGCCAAGTGTTATTACGGTTTCTATCGGTGATGGCAAGAGTACAGGTTTTCCAACCATTATGGCTGCTATCTGCCAAATGGTTAACCAGAAGAGTACTGCCGCAAATGCGGCAGTAACTCTGTAAAGTAATGATTTTTGTTTCATGCTTTACTCTGAAACGTTAACGTTTTCGGTTGCTTTAACTACGCTTTTCTGCGGTATATAGTAGGCATTGTCATCGGGAACAGCGCCGCCGACGGATGCCGGATTATAGCTGTAGAGAACGTCATAGAAGTTTTTAAGCATTCTGAAGCCGGCATTGTCGTTTCTGAATAC
>CAZCSZ010000318.1:0-216 GCA_964501305.1 uncultured Ruminococcus sp. | reverse complement strand
CTATTTCTATGTTGGGGACTATTTCGAATTTTACGACAAGTTCCGCTGCTTTTTCGGGTTCACTGTGAAGATAATTAACTGATTGAACATAAGAATCCATGAATGTCGCAAGCCTTTCGGGATCTTCGTCTATGAGCTTTGAGTTGACTATGAGACAGCCCTGAATAATAGTTGAAGGATCATCTGAGTTTTCTTCAAGTTCGTCCCATATATCTC
>CAZCSZ010000317.1:0-1696 GCA_964501305.1 uncultured Ruminococcus sp. | reverse complement strand
GTACCTGCAGGGGTAGAGGTTAAAATCGAAGATGGAAACAAATTAACGGCAAAGGGTCCTCTCGGAACTCTCACGCAGACACTTTCAAGTGAAATGACAATCAAGTGCGAAGCAGGCGTTATCACGGTAAGCCGTCCTAACGACGAAGCACGCATGAAAGCACTTCACGGTTTAACGAGAACTCTCGTTGCCAACATGGTTGAAGGTGTAAGCAAGGGATACGAAAAGAAGCTCGTTATCGTAGGTGTAGGTTACAGAGCGGCAAAACAGGGCAAGACACTAGTTCTTAACCTCGGCTACTCACACCCCATCAACGTTGAAGAAGCAGACGGCGTAACCTTTGATGTACCCGATGCAAACACTATCATCGTTAAGTGCGCAGATAAACAGAAATGCGGTCAAATCGCAGCTGAAATCCGCGGCAAGAGACCTCCTGAACCGTATCACGGCAAGGGCGTTAAATATGACGGTGAAGTTATCCGCCGTAAGGCCGGAAAAGCAAGCAAGTAATAAAGAAAGGAGACAATTACAATGGTTAACAAGAAAGATAAGAATCTTCAGCGCCTTAAGAGACATAAGAGAGTTCGTGCTAAGATTTCAGGTACGGCTGAATGCCCGAGACTTGCGGTATACCGTTCCAACAAGAATATCAGCGCGCAGATTATCGATGATGTTAAGGGTGTAACCCTCGTCTCCGCTTCTACACTTGAAGCAAGCTTTGAAGGTATCGGCAGCAATAAAGAAGCCGCAAAGAAAGTCGGCGTAGTTATTGCGAAGAAAGCACTTGATAAAGGTATTGAAACAGTTGTTTTTGACCGTGGCGGTTACATTTACCACGGGCGTGTATCGGAGCTGGCAGCGGGTGCTCGCGAGGGCGGTCTTAAGTTCTAATAAAACTTGAGACAGTATGTCGGGAAAACCCGACGCCCACCGGCAAACCGGTTTGTACACTGTTTAATTACAAAGAGTTAAACACATTTTAAGGAGAAAAACAACATGGCAAGAAAATTTGACCCCGCTGAGCTTGATCTCAAAGAAAAGCTCGTAGTAGTCAACCGTGTATCCAAAACCGTAAAAGGCGGACGTATTGCCCGCTTCGCAGCACTCATGGTAGTCGGCGATGAAAACGGTCATGTAGGTTACGGCCTCGGTAAAGCGGCCGAGGTTCCCGAAGCTATCCGCAAGGGAATTGAAGACGCAAAGAAAAACATGATAGAAGTATCTCTTAAGGATACTACAATTCCTCACGAAGTTCTCGGTAAATACGGTGCAGGCTCAGTTCTTTTGAAGCCCGCCGCTCCCGGTACAGGTATTATCGCAGGTAAAACCGTGCGTGCCGTACTTGAGCTTGCCGGTATCAAGAACATCAGAGCAAAATGTCTGCGTTCCAACAACCCTACAAACGTTGTCAAAGCAACATTTGCAGGTCTTGAGTCGCTTCGCACAGCCGAAGAGGTTGCAAAGACTCGCGGAATCAGCGTAGAAAAGGTTATAGGTTAAGGGGGATTTTGAAATGGAAAAAGTAAAAGTTACTCTTACAAGAAGCCTGATTTGTGCAAAACCCAACCAGAAGGCTACAGCAGCTTCTCTCGGACTTCGTAAGATAGGCGACTTCGTCATCCACGAAGAAGGTCCTGTTATTGCAGGCAAGGTAAAGGTGATAAGTCACCTTGTTCGTGTGGAGAAGGCGTAAGTC
>CAZCSZ010000316.1:0-1699 GCA_964501305.1 uncultured Ruminococcus sp. | reverse complement strand
CTTTTGAGTTAACCGGCGTCGCTCCCGCACCGAGAGAACATATAAAAGTCGCACAGCCCGCAAGAAGTGCCGCACACGCCCACAGAACAGCGGTATACTTCACGTAAAACAGCGCTTTAAACCTTCGCCCCACACAAATTCTCACCATGAGAAAAGAAACCGAAACCGACAGTCCGAAGGACAAAATCCGTCCGAAGGACAGCGCCGTGTCGACAACGGAATAAACCGCACCGATACAAGACGACAAAATAACCCTTTTAAAGGAGCTTTTCTTCGACGACAGCTTAAGCATAAGAAGAAGCGAAACAGCATCCATACAGAAGTTTATAAAGAACAGAATATCAACATACAAAACCGCACTTCTCATATAAGCCTCCGTTAGTACAGCACGCCGAATCGCCGCTGTGCTTTTCTGTCAGTATTCTACCTCATACCGAACGTCAAAAAGGTCATATACAAGTAAAGAATACGGTATTCTTTTTGATATTCAAGCCGACAAAGAGCGCAAATTGCATTTTTCCCGTACACTCCACGCTACGCCCGCCGCACCCTGCACTCAGTACTCTGTCATAACGCCATTTGCCCTTTCTCCACGCTCCGTCCCTGCTCACTCCCCGTACTCTGCTCACCGTCCCCGCATTCCGCTCTCCGCATAAGCCGTCCCAAACGCAAAAAAGCGCCGACATCAGTCGGTGCTTTCCGCTCTCATATATTCAAGACCAAGCTCCCGCACAAGCTTTTCCATATCGGAAGGCAACGGTGAGCGAAGATTTATCCTCTTTCCGCTTTCGGGGTGAACAAACGACAGTTTCTCCGCATGCAGAGCCTGCCTTGAAATAAGCATACTCTCCCTGCCGTAAAGCGTATCCCCGGTAATCGGACAGCCTGTACTTGAAAAATGAAGTCTCAGCTGATGAGTTCTGCCCGTTACGGGCTCGGCACGCACGAGAGTTGCACAGTCGGTACTTGACAGCACCCGATAGACAGTCACGGCACGTTTTGCGCCATCGTCACTCTCCTTGCAAATCCTTCTTTTAACTATACTGTCGCCTTCCCGACACATAAAGCTTTCAAGCGTATTCTCCCCTTTCGGCAAAACGCCGTCGAGAATTGCAAGATAGCTCTTTTGAATTTCGCCTTTACGCATTGAGCGGTACACTTTTCCCGCCGTAACTTTGTCACGTGCAACAATCATAAGTCCGCTTGTATCACGGTCAAGCCGATTTACGGGTCTGAATACAAACGGCTTATCTCTGTATCGGAACGCAAGGGCATTCCCCACTGTATCAAGCTTATGTCCCTGCGACGGGTGAGAGGGCATAAACGGCGGCTTGTCGACCACTGTTATATATCGGTCCTCATAGACAATACCTATATCAAGATTTACGGGAACGGTGTAAATATTCTCGTCCTGCTCTCTGTCCTCAAAGGCAAGTGTCAAGACATCGCCCGCTTGCAGAACTCGGCGTACGGTAACCCTCTCGCCGTCAAGCATAATCCCGCCCTCTCGGTATTTCACCCGTTTAACCGATGCCGACGAGAAATGAAGAATGTCGTAAAGATATTGTTTAACGGAAAGCCCCGCCTCTTTTTCTCCTATTATATATTCCATAGGTCAAGCTCCGAAAACAGCTTTAAAAAGTCAATACGCCCCCTGTCGGCAAGAAAGGTTTTACCGCACAGGTTTTCAACAGAAGGC
>CAZCSZ010000315.1:0-1708 GCA_964501305.1 uncultured Ruminococcus sp. | reverse complement strand
GTATCTGCACGGCACCGACGGAGAAAAGACCGTAATAGAAGACGAGTACGGAAACATAATCGACGAATATGTTTCGAAAGAGCCCGCCGCGGGTAAAAACGTTTTTTTGACGATAGATATTGACCTTCAGATAACTGCCGAGGATGCTCTTGCCGACAATATAAAGCGGATAGTAAAGAATGCCGAGGAAAAGGAAGGTGAATATGACGGTGAGGATGCAAATTCGGGAGCTTTGACGTTTGTCAAGGCCGATACGGGTGAGGTTTTGGCTCTCGCATCTAATCCGACGTATAATCTCGCAACTTTCAGCGAGGATTACGAAAAGCTTTCAAAGGATGAGAATTCACCGCTGTTTAACAGAGCTCTTGAAGGAACCTATGCACCCGGCTCAACATTCAAACCGGGTGTTGCGGTAGCGGCTCTTGAAGAAGGCATTATAACCCCGTATACGACATTGCCCTGCAACGGTGTGTACGACTATTACGAGTCGTCGGGATTTCTTCCCGCATGTTGGATTTACAATATGTTCGGCGGCAGACACGGAAATCTCGAAGTTGTCGAGGCAATTCAGGATTCTTGCAATTGCTTCTTTTACGAGGTCGGCAGACAGCTTACAATATCGAATATGAACCGATACTGCAAGGCATACGGTCTCGGCAGAGCGACGGGAATAGAGCTCAACGAAAAGACGGGCGTTCTTGCGGGTCCCGAATACAGAGACGAAAACGGCCTTGAATCATGGACCGACGGGCAAACCGTAACTGCAGCTATAGGTCAATCGGATAATTTGTTCAGTCCGCTTCAGATAAGTGTGTACATATCGACCGTTATCGGAAACGGAACCAGATACAATGCACATATACTTAGCGAGGTCAAAGATTTCTATACCGATGAAGTTGTATATACTTACGAACCGACAGTTGCCGACGGGTGCATTGAGATATCAAAAGAAACCGTGAACATGGTTAAAAGCGGAATGAAAAACGTAATGGAAAACGGCTCAGCCGCAACGGTTTTCAGCAACTATCCGATAACGATAGGCGGCAAAACGGGCACTGCACAGGTTAGAGCCGACGAATCGGACAACGCCGTATTTACGGCTTTTGCTCCGTATGCCGAACCCGAAGTGGTCGCAACGTGCGTTATAGAACACGGTGCAAGCGGTTCAAGCGCCGGATGGTGCATTAAGGCTTTGTTCGACGATTATTTCGATATCGAACCCACGGTCGAAGCGGACAGTGTCGAAACAGGCGGAGAGACGGAGGTTGACTGATGGAAAAGAACAGTGCGCTGTCCGTCAAGGGAAAAGAGGTTATAAAAAGGCTAAAAAGGCTCTATCCCGATGCCGTATGCGCTCTTGAATACGATAATGACCCGTGGAGACTTCTCGTTATGGCGAGGCTTTCGGCTCAGTGCACGGACAAAAGAGTAAATGAAGTGTGTAAAACACTGTTTGAACGTTTCCCAGACTGCCTTTCAATGACGAGAGCACCGCTTTGCGAAATAGAAGAGATTGTTAAGCCGTGCGGGCTTTACAGGGGGAAGGCCAAAAGCATTAAAGAGTCATCTGAAATAATAGTAAGAGACTACGGCGGAAAAGTGCCTGATACAATGGAACGGCTTTTGTCTCTTCCCGGTGTCGGAAGGAAAATCGCAAACCTTGTGATGGGCGACGTATACAAAAAAGGAGGCATAGTCGCCGATACAC
>CAZCSZ010000314.1:0-1714 GCA_964501305.1 uncultured Ruminococcus sp. | reverse complement strand
TATACTTTACTTTATGCTTTCCGGTTGCCTGTTCTCGCTTTTTCTGTATGCGTTTAATTACGGGATATTCAGATGGTTCCTTCTTGCGGGATCTCTTCTTGGATTTGTAATATATTATAATACATTGGGCAAAGCCGTAATCAAAACGGCATACATTGTCGCCGATTTCGTTCTTCTTTTGATAAACACTGCTTTGAGTGTTGTCTGCCGAATATTCCGTCTTGCCTTCTGTATTCTTTTTAAAATGCCTTATGTAAAATTTTTGTTACCTTTTATCCGAAAGACGGTTTGCACTATTGACAGAAAGCGATTTAAACGTTATACTTTAAAGTGCATAAACAATATATCTGATATCGTTAGATTTGACTGACGGGACGGGAGATAAAATGCTTAGAAATAGAGTTATGATGCCGGTTTTACTCGGATTTGTTTTCTTTCTGTGCGCTTTTTCAATTGTCAAGATGCAAATTGAAACTAACAGACTTGAAAACGAGAAGTTTGAGCTCAGCCAAAAAAATGAGGAAATACAAGACGAAATCGATCTCCTCAACAGAACTCTCGAACAGCCCAAGGATGAAGAATATTATGAGTCAAAAGCAAGAGAAAAGCTGAATTTAAGACTTCCCGAGGAAGTTGTTTTTTACAACGACCTTGTCAATTGAATTTACATAATAATAACCCCTTTACATTTACCTTACTCGGTATGTAAAGGGGTTTTGTTAATTTCCGAACGAAGGATGTGCGGGAAGTCTGATGTATTCGATCATTTTTCGGCATCCGTTTTCGTTAAGAGAATAACCTGATGCTCCGGTGTAATCTGCAAGCAGAACACCGTATTCATTACTCAGTACGGAATGAATATCCAAATAGTAAACGTGATATTCCTCACAGATTTCCACTAAAAGTTTGTTTCGACGAATGACCTCTTCGTTGTTAATTACACGGCAAGTCGTGCATACGGTGAGAATTGATTGTACTATAATATCGGTATTGGGTGATGCTGCTTTGATAGACTTTATGAAATCAGAATATGAACTTATAAAGTTTTGGTCATCGAAAATGCCGCCGCAGTATGAACCGAAAGTTAGAATTACAAACCTCGGTCTTGCTACTTTTACCCCTTCCACAAATGTCAGCCTTTCGCCTGTTGCAGGGAATTCAAAGTGTCTAGATAGGTTGAGTTTTGTGCAGTCAACGTTGCCTTCTTCAGATGGCCATACCTGATTTTCGGGATTCGGTACTCCCGTGAAAACGGATTTTCCGAGCTGACTCACGGAATTATCTGTTATAAAAATAAGCTGTTCCACGTATCCGATTCCCGCATCGTCCGTTTGCTTGTTGCCGGATTGCGGTTTTTTATCCGACGTGGTTTCAGCAGTATCAACTTCGGTTTCTATGGGCAGATAATCTGTTTTTATGAAATGTGATGAGTATATTGCAAGTGTAATTGTAAAAAAAGGTAAACGACACCATCGCAATAATATGTGCCGCCGTGAATTTTTTCATCAACATCACCTCAGGTGTTCAATAAATGAGCTTAGGCGCTCCTAAACTTAATTTAAAAAAAAGTATATTCTATCACAATAAACCGTCTTTGGCAATAGCGATTTCCACGAAAAAACGCACCTCTCAGTATTTTTTTCTTCGAAAATCGAGAATTGCGGGATTATTCGTTGACTTTTTATATTTATGTATGTATAATATAATATATTAA
>CAZCSZ010000313.1:0-1740 GCA_964501305.1 uncultured Ruminococcus sp. | reverse complement strand
CCGTAACTCCCTGTTGGTGCTACGGCTCGGAAACAATGGATATGGATCCGAGAACAATCAAAGCTGTATGGGGCTTTAACGGCACTGAACGTCCGGGTGCCGTATACCTTGCATCTGTTCTCGCAACGCACGCACAAAAGGGATTACCAGCATTCGGCATTTACGGTCATGAAGTTCAGGATGTTGACGATGTCACTAATATTCCCGATGACGTTGCGGAAAAGCTTTTGAGATTCGGCAGAGCGGCTGTTGCGGTTGCTACAATGCGCGGCAAGAGCTATCTTCAAATCGGTTCTGTTACGATGGGAATCGGCGGCTCCATCATGGACCAGGAATTTATTGAGGATTATCTCGGCATGAGAGTTGAATCCGTTGATGAGGTCGAAATACTCCGCCGCATGGAAGAGGGTATTTACGTCAAGGAAGATGTGGAAAAAGCACTTGCATGGACTAAAGAACATTGCAAAGAAGGCAGAGATGACAACCCCGATTTTGTCCGTTTTTCAAGAGAAGAAAAGGACAAACAGTGGGAATTCACCATTAAAATGTACTGCATCATAAAAGACCTTATGAACGGCAATCCCAACCTTCCCGAGCAGTTCAAAGAAGAAATGTCGGGTCATAATGCAATTGCGGCGGGATTCCAAGGTCAGAGACAGTGGACAGACCATTGGCCGAACTGCGATTATCCCGAGGCAGTGCTCAATTCTTCGTTTGACTTTACAGGCGCACGTGAACCTTACATACTCGCAACCGAGAACGATATACTGAACGGAATAGGTATGCTGTTCATGAAACTGCTCACCAACCGTGCTCAGATTTTCGCAGACGTCCGCACATTCTGGTCGCCCGAGGCTTGCAAGAGAGTTACGGGATATGAGTTTGAAGGAAAAGCAAAAGAAAACGGCGGTATTATCCACCTTCTCAACTCCGGTGCGGCATGTCTTGATGCGTGCGGTGAGGCAACAGATGAGAACGGAAATCACGTTATGAAGAAGTGGTGGGAGGTTACCGAAGAAGATATCAAGAAGATGACCGATGCCACAGTTTGGTGTGAGGCGGGCTTTGACAATTTCCGCGGAGGCGGATTCTCAAGTCACTTCACAACAAGGGCCGAAATGCCCGCAACCATGATAAGACTTAACCTTGTCAAGGGTCTCGGGCCGGTTCTTCAAATTGCGGAAGGTTGGACTGTAAATCTTCCCGACGAAGTATCCGATGCACTCATGGAACGTACAAATCCGACATGGCCCTGCACATGGTTTGCACCTCGCTGCGACGGCAATGCGGGAAGCCCGTTCTGCGATGCATATACGGTTATGAACAACTGGGGAGCCAATCACGGCGCTATATCCTACGGTCATATAGGAGCTGACCTCATTACTCTTTGTTCTATTCTTAGAATACCCGTTTGCATGCATAACGTACCCGAAACCGATGTATTCCGTCCCGCATCGTTCAATGCTTTCGGAATGGACAAAGAAGGCCAGGACTTCAGAGCTTGTGCCGCATATGGGCCGATGTACAGAAGTATAAGAGACTGACGGCTCGTTATAATACTTGAGAGGCGCTTTAAACAGCGTCTCTCTTTGATTTTACGGCGTATAACTGCTATTGCCGTGCAAGCCAAAAACAGCAGAGGCGGCGATGAGGACGATTTGTTTGTAAAACGATTAATATTTTTCTTTATAAACCGCAAATTTAAACTTGCATATAGTCGTCTTATGTAATATAATATAT
>CAZCSZ010000312.1:0-1757 GCA_964501305.1 uncultured Ruminococcus sp. | reverse complement strand
TGTTCGAAGGATTTGTGAACTTAACGGGGTGCCAAGACTGACCCTTCGGGAAGTTCCAGAAATGATTCTGTGTTGCATCATCCTGTGTTACTATTCTGTCTGCTGCGAATGCGCTTACAGCGAACATTGAGCAAAGCATAGCAACCGCAAGGATAATAGCTAAAAGCTTTTTCATTATAGAATTACCTCCATAAAATATTTGGTATATTCATTCTACCACGTATTGCACAAAATGTCAACACTAAAGGGTGATTTTTTTATAAATATTTTCACTTGCAGCTGCCGGGGAAACCCCGAGCACATTTTCCTTTTTTGAATACAATATGATGTGCTATTTCGTGCTCACAGCACAAGAGTGACAGTTTGACAAGCAGGAGATACACTTTCAAAAGAACTTCTGCGCCATTGTTTATAGAACAGCAAAGCAAACGGCACGTGTTCAATCCGACACAACCCATATATAATAATGAAGACTTTTTGTCGGCAGATGCACAAGGCGAGTATAGCGTAATGATGCCGTGCACATATTAGACGGATGAATGCCGCCTTGCATATAAGCATTCCCCCGCGGCACGAAGCCAAATTCACGCACTAACCGTTTTCAGCTCTATATGCTCGATTAAAGACTTAATATCAGTCTAATTTTAAACGTGTGTTGACATTTGAACACTTTATTTTTGCATAATTTATATGATAGTGTTATCTTCGGCGGCGAATGTAGTGGAATTGCACAAAAATTATTTGAATTTTTCGTGCAAAACATATTGAACTTTTGATTAAAAGATGATATAACGATTTTCCTATTAATTTTTTGGAAGAAAACTATGAAAAAGTTACTCTCAATCATTCTGGTGGCAATGATGCTGGTTTCATGCTTATGCCTCAATGCATTTGCAGCTGCAACAGGCTATGCTTACCAATGGGATGATACGACAGGTGCATATATGTATGCCGATTTTGCCGCAAGTCCGGCAAAATGGGAATTCGATATTAAGCCTCTGTCATCAAGTTCAACTGTTTACGCTCACTTCTGAACGGAATTTTCAATGAATGTTGCCGGCGGCAAGGCCGGCGTAGGTTCCACCCCACTCTCCTTTACAACTGGGCAGTCGGAGAATGACACCACATCGTACTTGACGGTACAGGCGGAAACGGAACAGCTATCACAATCCACGGTACATCTCTCGGCACCGTTGCCACAACCGTATTCGCGCGTTGGTGTGGCGTCCCCGTCAATATTGCTATGGATAACATTGTTTGTTCAACAGGCTACTCCGAAGACTTCGATGACGGTTCTTTCAACGGATTTAATGAAGTTATCGGCAGAATCGTCACTGTCGATGCAACAATAGTCGACCCCACACCCACACCTACGCCCACGCCTATTGACGATTTGGGCTACAGGTGAGAATTGACTGTTATGCCGCAATATGCAAAGGTGTTGACAGATGCGACGGTCCCGTTGATCCCGATAACGCAACACCTAAGTTCTAGATATTCGACAGTCACGAAGGTTCGACACGTATCGTTCTCACGCCAACTTCGATTGGTTATGGATTTACGCTTACGGAAACAGAAAGCGCATCAAGATTTGACTGGGGCGAAGTATCCATTGCAAATCAGCGTCATTTCAAGTATGTTCACACAACAACACAATCCCTTGCGGCTGTGCTCCCGCTATGAGTTCAAACGTAATATACGTTACAAACGGCTCTTGCCTTATCGACAATCTCGTAGTTACCGACACAGCAAACGGT
>CAZCSZ010000311.1:0-1768 GCA_964501305.1 uncultured Ruminococcus sp. | reverse complement strand
CTGTATATCATCTCAAGATAGTCCTCCATCGAACCGCTGAGATATGCCCCGTGAGCCGTGAGTATGCCTCTTGTCGAAAAAGTTCCGAAATTACCGGCCCTGTTGCTTTTATCCTCCATTAACAATATTCCCCTTTGCTCATAAACTTACAGTGAGGACAGAATGTTTCCCCGATACAAGATATGAAAGGAACCGAGAAATTATGATACAACCCCAAAGAGAACTTACATTAGATATGATATCCCCCGGAGAGAGCGCCGTCATGACAGGAACGTCGGCTGAGAAATCAATGAGAAGGCGGCTTCGAGATATAGGTTTTTGCGACGGTGAAACTGTTGAGTGCGTTATGAGAAGCCCTCTCGGAGACCCATCGGCTTATCTCGTAAGAGGCGTACTTATAGCATTGCGGAGTGAAGATTCCGAGCTTATCACGGTGAAGAGATGAAAAAATCATCCGTCAAGAAAAGCAAATGCGACACAACTACTGTAAAAATAGCTCTCGCGGGAGTGCCAAATGTCGGAAAAAGCACCGTATTTAACGAACTGACAGGTCTGCGGCGGCACACGGGAAACTGGACGGGAAAGACAGTTGACTGTGCGGAAGGGTATTTCACAGTCGGCAATACCGTCTGTTCGGCAGTCGATCTGCCCGGCACTTACTCACTGTTTTCGAGAAGTGCCGAGGAAAAAGAAGCCGAGGACTATATACTGAACGGAGGTGCCGACGTTGTACTTGTTATATGCGATATGACGTCGCCCGAAAGAAGTCTGCCGTTTGCGCTTCAAATACTTGAGCTGACCGAGAAAACGGTTATATTTTTCAACCTCGCCGACGAGGCAAGAAAGAAAAACACCGAAATCGACTGTGAAAAGCTCTCATCTCTGCTTAACGTTCCCGTAATACCCGGCTGTGCGAGAGACGGAGTCGGAATAAAGGAGGCAGTTCTCTCATGTATTGAAGTTGCATCACACGGAAACAAAGATGTGTTCATCCCGAAATACCCCGACCTTATAGAAAAAAAGCTGGAAGGTTCACACGGCCGCAGCGAAAGAAGGAACTTGCTGAACAAAATATGCGATTCGCCGTCGGAATACGGCTTCGACGATGCAAACAAAATCAGAGACTGTATATCCTCCGTGTTCGTCGGTGAATGCGACAGCCTCTGCCGACAGACAGTTAAAAAAAGCGTTTCGGCAAGGGCAAAAAGAGAGCGAGCACTTGACAGATTATTCACGGGAAAGGCAACCGGGTTTCCGATTATGGCAATTCTTATCACCTTTCTGTTTTGGCTGACGCTCAAGGGCGCAAATTATCCGTCCGAGGCACTCTGGAGGGTGCTTTATTCCGCAGGAGAACACCTGAGAAGTCTTATGTGCGCCCTTGGAATTCCAAACGCCGTAACATCGTTTCTGACGGACGGTGTGTACGGTGTCGCCGCACGTGTTGTTTCCGTAATGCTGGCACCTATGGCAATATTTTTTCCGCTGTTCACACTGCTTGAGGACTTCGGATATTTGCCGAGGGTAGCTTTCAACCTCGACAGATGCTTCAAGAAATGCGGCGGTTGCGGAAAGCAGGCGCTTTGTATGTGCATGGGACTCGGATGCAATGCCGTCGGAATATCCGGTTGCAGAATAATCGATTCAAAGCGAGAGAGACTGATTGCTATCTTCACTAACAGCTTTGTTCCGTGTAACGGCCGTTTTCCCATTCTCATTACACTGATGTACGCCTTTATTTTTACATCATCCGGTGCACTGCCGGAAA
>CAZCSZ010000310.1:0-1772 GCA_964501305.1 uncultured Ruminococcus sp. | reverse complement strand
ATGTACAACAGGCGATTTGCCATATATAAAAGAAAGGCAAGAAAGCAAAAAAATGAGGACACTTAAAGAAATCGGCGGAGAGCATCTTGCCTATTTAGGGGATGCCGTGCTTGAAACCGAGGTTCGCAAGCGGTTGGTTTTGACGGGAAAGAGGAAACCGACGCTTGAGGCGCTTAAATACGTGACGGCACCTGCTCAGAGCACAGCTTACGAAAATATTGAAGAGATGCTGAGTGAAGAAGAGAGAGTGATATTCGGCAGGGCATACAACTGCATTCATCACTCGTCGGTACCGAAAAGGGCGACGGTATATGAATATCGGAGAGCGACGGGTTTTGAAGCCGTGTTCGGATATTTATATTTAAAAGGCGACAATGACAGAATAACGGAGCTGTTTGAAGCGGCGTACAGCATGGAAGTAAAAACGGCGACGTCAAATAAACAAAGGGAAGGTACAGAGCAATGACCCACATAGCAATTTTAGGTTTCGGCGTTGTCGGAAGCGGCATCGCGCGAGTAATCGAGAAAAATGAGATTCCGATTCGCAGAATGACGGGAGACACAATCAACGTAAAGTATATTCTTGACAAAAGGGATTTTCCGAACTCTCCGTATGCCTCACGTGTAGTACGTGACGTAACGCAAATTGTGAGCGACCCCGAAATATCGGTGGTATGCGAATGCATGGGCGGAGTACATCCGGCATATGAATTCACAATGGCGGCGTTCATGGGCGGCAAGAGCGTTGTCACCTCCAACAAAGAGCTTGTTGCGAAGTGCGGAGCGGAGCTTATGAACTGTGCGAAAAAGCACGGCGTTCACTATCTGTTTGAAGCATCTGTCGGTGGCGGAATACCCGAAATCCGTTCCATGAGAACAAGTCTTGCAATGGACAGCGTAAAAGCGATTGACGGTATTATGAACGGTACAACGAACTACATTCTGACGAGGATGAAAAATGACGGCGTATCATTTGACGAAGCACTTAAAGAAGCTCAAAACCTTGGATATGCCGAAGCCAATCCGACAGCGGATGTCGACGGGCTTGACGCTCAGCGCAAGATCATAATCCTTTCTGCCGTTGCCACGGATACAATAGCTCTCGAAAAACATGTATACACGCAGACAATGACGGGTATTTCGACTCTCGATATGGATGCGGCTTCCCGTCTGGGCGGCACTGTGAAGCTCATAGGCAGTTATCGTGACTGCAACGGCAAAATGAGCCTTTATGTTTGCCCCCGTTTCGTGCCGTATTCAAACCCGCTCTCGCACGTTCACGACGTCTATAATGCGATAAAACTCTCCCTCGAAATGACGGGCGATGTGCTGTATTACGGCCGCGGCGCGGGAAGCTATCCGACCGCAAGCGCCATGGTTTCCGATATAGTCTCAATCATGACCGATGCTGTTAAGGCGGAACTTCATATGAAGTGGCATGTTGCCGAAGACAGCGAAATCGTACCCTTCGAAACAGTCTCTTTCTCCTACTATGTCCGTGTGAAATCGGATAACCCCGCAGACGTTGTCGAAAAGGCTACGCTCACCTTGGGAGACGTGAGGTGCCTCTCGGGTTCCCCGAAGGGCTATGTCGAATTCGTCACATCCCATATAACCGAAAAAACCATGAAATCCTGCATTGCCTCCTGTATCTTGGGCGAGGTGGACTCAACAGTCCGTATCCTCGACTGATTGTTTACCCCCTCCGTCATAAGCGGGGCTTCACCCCACACCCCTTGCAGGGCTTCACCCCACACCCCTTGCAGGGCTTC
>CAZCSZ010000309.1:0-1789 GCA_964501305.1 uncultured Ruminococcus sp. | reverse complement strand
TAACCGAACCACATCCGCCTTGTGGCGCTTGAAACTGTGCTGCCGCGCATAAGGTCATTTACCGTGCCGCCCTGCTTTCTCCGCCTGAATTTCACCGGGAATTGTCGAGGAAAAAGTCCCGTGCTTGATTGAAGCCGAGTTTTTCACCTTCGTATGTCGTCATTTCGTGCCTGAATAAGTATACTCCAAACGCCTTGGCCTGTCAATGTTCAGCGCAAAAAATTATTTAAAAAGGTATTGACAAACCGAATACTTCGTGATATGATGTATTACACTAAAGGAGGCATTGCATGGATATTCAAATGAAACGTGGGTTGCTTGATGTATGTGTTCTTGCGGCAATTAAGAACAGGGAATCCTACGGTTATATGATAATAAAGGAATTGAAACCGTATATTGAGCTTTCCGAATCAACGCTCTACACGATTTTAAAACGGCTTGAGGGCTCCGAAATGTTGACTGTGCGTTCGGCAGAGCATAACGGAAGGCTTCGTAAGTATTACAATATAACCGATAAGGGAAAAACCCGAATTGAAGAATTCAAAGAAGAGTGGAAAGAAATTGTGAGTATTTATCAGTTTGTTATATTGGAGGATAAAAAATGAATAAGCAAGAATTTTTAGACGGTTTGAAGGCGGCGTTGTCTGCTGTGCCGTCTGATGACCTTGATGAAAGATTGGATTTTATTTCTGAAATAATCGATGACAAAATTGAAGAAGGTATGAGCGAGGAAGAGGCTGTCGGTGAGGTTGGAACCATTGATGATGTATCGAAGCGGATACTGTCCGAAGTGCCGTTTTCAAAGCTCATAAAAGAAAAAGTCAAGCAAAAGACAGGCGAAAAATCCCTGTTCAAGTCGAAAACGGCGGCAATCGTTCTTATAATTGTCGGCTCACCTATATGGCTTTCCTTGCTTATAGCGCTTTTTGCGGCTTTGCTCTCTTTTGTTATAGTGCTTTGGTCGCTTGCTATTGCACTCTATTGCGTTGACGCTGCATTTGCCGCCTCTTCGCTTGTCTGCGTAGTTCTTTGCGTTTTGCACGCAGCCGGTGCTAATATAGGCGGACTTGTTCTTACGGTCGGATGCACTATGATATGTATCGGATGCGCCGTGCTTTTGTTTTTTGCAAGCATTTCCACAAACAAAGCGATGGTTAGGCTTATGAAGATCATTATAATCAAAATCAAAAGTAAAATCTGATGTATTGAAAATTCGAAAGGAGTGGACTGTAATATGTGTAAAACAATTAAAATATGGATAATCATATCCGCCGTTCTGATTGCGCTCGGAATCTTGACAATTTGCGCGGGACTGTTTATTTTTAAATATGATTTTAAGGAGCTTGATACTGTGAAATACGTTAAGAAGACATATGAAATAGGTGATGAATTCACGGAAATATCGGCCGATATTAAAGATTCCGCCTTTGAGCTGATTCTTTCTGATGACGGAAGTCAAAGGATTGAATGCTATGAGTCGGACAGAGTAAAATATGAAGTTTCGGTTGAAAATGGTGTACTTGAGGTAAAAGAGAGGGATTCGAGAAAATGGTATGACTACATAGGCGTAAGTTTTGGGAGCTGTAAAACGAAGATTTTCCTTACGGGTACGGAATACGGAAAACTGAAAATCGGAAACAAGGCGGGGGCTGTGAGTGTGCCTTGCGGTTTGATATTCGACAGTATTGAAATTGATATGTCGGCGGGCTCTGTAACCTGCGGAGCATCAAGCAAAGGCGCTATTGAAATTTCAAACAGTGCCGGCGGTATTAAACTGTCGTCTCTTGAA
>CAZCSZ010000308.1:0-1797 GCA_964501305.1 uncultured Ruminococcus sp. | reverse complement strand
CTCCCTCAGCTTATAGAAAAGCTGAATGAACTCGGTGTTGCGGATAAATGCGTATTTCATATTTCCGACGAGCCCGGCGCCGACCATCTTGAAAGTTATCTTACAGCTAAAAATCTTGTCAAAGAGCACCTTGAAGGACAAGTGATTATGGATGCTCTTTCGGATTTCGAATTCTGGAAAAAAGGTATTGTTGAGCGCCCCGTTGTTTCGATTGACCACATGGAGCCCTATCTCGAAGCTGGCGTTGAAGGTCTTTGGACCTACTATTGCTGCTGTCAGGGCGATAAAGTCTCCAACCGTTTTGTTGCCATGCCGACATGGAGAAACAGAATTATAGGTCAGCAATTCTATAAATATAATATTGAAGGTTTCCTGCAATGGGGGTTTAATTTCTATTACTACGAAGGTTCAACAGGTCTTGTCGACCCGTATCTCATAACAGACGGCGGTTTCTGGGTTCCCGCAGGCGACGCATTTTCAGTTTATCCCGGTCAAAACGGTGTTCCGCTTGAAACTATTCATCTTCTCGGATTTACCGCCGCTCTCTATGACCTTCGTGCTTTCAAACTTGCGGAAAGTTTGACCTCCCGTGAAGAAGTTATGGCAATTCTCGAAGATGCAGGCGAAATCACATTCAAAGAATATCCGCGCGGTGACAGTCAAATACTGACTGTAAGAGAAAGAGTCAACGCTCTTATCAAAAATGCCGTAAACTCCAAAAAACAATGAAGCGGAAAATAATTTCGGCAATCGGCATCGGTCTGTCGGCTGCCGTTTTTGCCGTTTCGGCATTCATGCTGATAAATGAAAATGTGCGCCTTCACAACGACAAAAAGACCTTTGACGACCTTGCTAGTCTCGTTTTGGAAGAGACACCTTCCGATACCCCAAACAATGCATCTGCAAGCCTTCAGACGCCCGATGTGGCGACGTCTGACACTTCGACGGACTCTGCACCCTCCGAAAGTCAAAGTCCCGAAATCAATCGTAATATGGCCTTACTCGATGAAATGAATTCCGATACTTTCGGGTGGATTTATATTGAAGGTACTACAGTAAATTACCCCGTTATGCATTCCCCCGATGAGCCCGAACGCTATCTTCGCCGTAACTTCTACAAAAATTACAGCGTAAGCGGTACTCCCTTCTTAGATGCTCGCTGTCTCGACTCATCTTCAAACCTTATTATATACGGGCATAACATGAAAAACGGCACGATGTTCTCAAACCTCATCTCCTATTCCGATATCAATTTCGCAAAATCACATCCCGTGTGTGAGCTGGAATACGGCGGTTCTGTACACAAATACGAAATCTACTGCGCCGCACGCATAAACCGTTCAAGCGAAGTCTACTCGTTTACAGACGGCTCGGCGGCAACCTTCGACGCTTTTCTTAATGTGCTCTCAAATGCCGCCTACTATACTGCGTCCGATACCCCTACCTACGGCGAACGCCTCCTCACTCTCTCTACCTGTACACAAATACGAAATCTACTGCGCCGCACGCATAAACCGTTCAAGCGAAGTCTACTCGTTTACAGACGGCTCGGCGGCAACCTTCGACGCTTTTCTTAATGTGCTCTCAAATGCCGCCTACTATACTGCGTCCGATACCCCTACCTACGGCGAACGCCTCCTCACTCTCTCTACCTGTGACGGAAACTCAGATGAGAGACTCGTTACCGTCTTTGTCGAACGCTGAGTGCTTCGCCCTCCGTCATAAGCGGGGTTTCACCCCGCACCCCATGAGCCTTTTGTAAAAGGCTCAACCGAAAACTTTATACAGTGGTTTAGT
>CAZCSZ010000307.1:0-1799 GCA_964501305.1 uncultured Ruminococcus sp. | reverse complement strand
GTAAGAATGCCTATAAATCTTTCAATTGAACCGAAGCATACACGGTGAATCATGATGGGACGCTGTCTTTCGCCCTTCTCGTCGACATATTCGAGGTCAAAATTAATAGGCATCTGGAAGTCAAGCTGAATCGTGCCGCACTGCCATGTTCTGCCGAGACAATCTTCAAGATGAAAGTCGATTTTAGGCCCGTAGAAAGCGCCGTCTCCTTCATTTACTATGTAGGGCAATCCGAGCTTTTCAAGAGCGCCTTTCAAACCGTTTGTAGCCGCTTCCCAGTCCTCGTCGCTGCCCATACTGTCCTCGGGACGTGTTGAAAGTTCAACAAAGTATTTAAAGCCGAATTTGCTGTATACTTCATTGATAAGATGAACAACGCCGACTATCTCGTCTGTTATCTGTTCTCTTCTCATAAAGATATGCGCATCGTCCTGTGTGAAGCAACGAACTCTGAAGAGACCGTGGAGAGCGCCTTTAAGCTCATGACGGTGAACTATACCGAGCTCTCCCACTCTCATAGGAAGTTCTCTGTAGGAATGGGGAGTGCTGCGGTATACCATTACTCCGCCGGGGCAGTTCATGGGTTTTACGCAGAAATCCTCATCATCTATTACAGTGGAGTACATATTATCTTTGTAGTGGTCCCAATGTCCGCTTGTTTCCCAAAGTTTGCGATTCATGATAAGAGGAGTGGACACTTCAACATAGTTGTCTCTGGTGTGTATTTCTCTCCAGTAGTCAATAAGTGCATTTTTGAGAGCCATGCCCTTGGGAAGAAAGAAGGGGAAACCCGGAGCTTCCTCTGCCATCATAAACAGCTTCATTTCTTTGCCTATTTTACGGTGGTCTCGCCTTTCGGCTTCCTCAATGAGTTTGAGATAATCGTCAAGCTCCTGTTGAGTTGCGAAGGCAGTTCCCTTGATTCTTGTGAGCATCTTGTTGTTCTTGTCGTTTTTCCAATATGCTCCGGACTGAGTCATAATTTTAAAGGCTTTGAGTGCCTTTGTGTATGTTATGTGTGGCCCTGTGCACATGTCCACATAATCTCCCTGACGGTAGAAACTTATTTCCGCATCTTCAGGAAGGTCGCCGATATGTTCTACCTTGTATATTTCCCCGCGTTCTTCCATAAATTTGACAGCTTCATCTCTCGGAAGAATGAACGGTTTAATCGGAAGATTTTCCTTTGTAATCTTCTTCATCTCTTTTTCTATAGCCTGAAGGTCGTCGTCGGTAAGCTTCGTATCGCCGAGATCAACGTCGTAGTAAAACCCAGTTTCGTTTGCGGGTCCGTACGCAAAACGGGCGTGGGGATAGAGGCGGCTTATCGCCTGGGCCATAATATGTGCCGCACTGTGCCTGAGAATATGGAGTTCCTCTTCAGGTGCACATTGGTCAACTGTTCCGTTTGAATAAATAACTTTCATTTTTCCTCCAAAAGAGTTATAAAATAATAAACAAAAAAACGACAGTGTATCCACTGTCGGGGTGCGGCACGCCGCACGGTTCCACCCGAATTTTTATCTCATTGGGGCTATTAATTTTAAGTCCGAAGGACAGCAGTCGGTACCAAAGGCAAAGCGTGAATCGGGCCCTTTCAGCTGCATTTCCCGTCTCTGTTAATCCGTGTTTTGTCAGGTTTTTCTGCTTGGTTTCAGTATATCACTCTTTAAACGGATTGTCAAGTGATTTTAAAAGATTTAAGTAATGCGGTCAATTCAAACCTGCAATCCAAAAAGCCTTCAAACAGCCCAAAACCCTCAAAGACGGTCGAATAAAAAGGATGTGTTTTTGAATTT
>CAZCSZ010000306.1:0-1827 GCA_964501305.1 uncultured Ruminococcus sp. | reverse complement strand
GTCTTCTTAACCGATGGCGAGGGCAAAATCATTCTTTATAAAAGTTCGGAAAGCAAGGAAATCGAACGCTTTTTCGTAAACGGAGAAATGTCTGTTCTCGGTCAAAATTATATTGAAACTTTAAGCAGCGGACGGGCGGTGAAAACGACGGGCACGCTCGACGGTTTTTTATCCGACTACAGAGCGGTGGTTGGCGTACCCGTATTCTATTACGGGGATTTCAGCGGTTCGGTCTTTGCAACAACGGTTGATACCAAGCCGGGCAATTTTATTGAAACTATGATGATGACGCTTATTTTGGCGAGCCTTTGCATAATGCTTGCCTGCATGATAGCGGTTTATGTAATAACGGAGAGATTTACGAAACCACTCCAGGAAATGAGTGCCGCAGCTAAGGAATTCGCAAGGGGAAATTTCGATGTCAAAATACCTGTTACGGGTAATGATGAAATAACGGAGCTATCCATTGCGTTTAACGAAATGTCAAAGTCGCTTTCATGTCTTGAAAGTATGCGAAGCTCTTTTGTTTCCAGCGTTTCACACGAACTTCGCACCCCTATGACCACAATCGGCGGCTTTATAGATTCGATTTTGGACGGTGTAATACCGTCCAATGAACAGAGGCATTATCTTGAAGTAATTTCCAGTGAGATCAAAAGACTTTCAAGGCTTGTCACCTCACTGCTTGAAATATCAAGAATCGAATCGGGTTCGGTAGCGCTAAATCCGTCGATATTTGATGTTTGCGAAACGGCAAGGATTATTCTTCTTTCAAACGAGCAGAGGCTTGAAGAAAAGAGGCTTGATGTTTCCTTTGAATGCAATGAGGAAAATATTGACGTTTTAGCCGACAAGGATTCAATCCACAGAGTGATTTTGAATATTTGCGACAATGCGATAAAGTTTTCAAGAGAGGGCGGAAAGTATATTATTTCGTTCAAAAAGGCAGAAAACAAAGTCACGGTCAGTGTGTTTAACGAGGGCGACGGGATAAGTGAGAGCGACATTCCGTACGTATTTGACAGGTTCTATAAATCAGACAAAAGCAGAGGACTTGATAAGTCGGGAGCCGGCCTTGGACTCTTTCTTGTAAAGTCGATTATTAATTCACACGGTGAGGATATTTGGGTAGAGAGCAAGAGTGGGGAATGGTGTAAGTTTTCCTTTACCCTTCCGCTTGCCGAAAAAGCGTAAGAATTATGAGTAACTCAAACGGTTTTAATTTGAAGTATACGGCAACATGTCTGTTCGGTCTTGAAGCTCTTCTCGGCGAAGAAATTGACCGACTCGGATATAAGCGCATTGAAACAATTGATGGGCGTGTCACGTTTACAGGCGATGTTGCCGCTTGCGCAAGATGTAACATAAATCTGCGCTTTGCCGAAAGGCTGTATTTAAATCTCGGCTCGAGGAAAACGGAAACATTTTCGGAGGTGTTCGATTTTGTCGGTTCGTTGCCGCTTGAAGATTTTATAGGAAGGAATGATGCCTTTCCCGTAAAAGGACATTCAATTAAAAGCAAGCTGTTTTCCGTGCCCGACTTACAGAGAATAATTAAAAAATCCGCCGCTGTCAGACTGTCGAATGCCTATGGCGTTGATTTTTTGCCGGAAACGGGAATAAAGTTTCAGCTTGAATTTTTCTTGCTTAAAGACGTCTGTACACTTATGATTGACCTGTCGGGCACGCCGCTTCACAAGAGGGGATACCGCCCGGAATCAGTTGCGGCGCCACTGAGGGAAACTCTTGCCGCCGCCGTGGCAAAGATTTCAAGACCGAGGGAAAATGTGCTTTTATGGGACCCTTTTTGCGGTTCGGGTACCATAG
>CAZCSZ010000305.1:0-1842 GCA_964501305.1 uncultured Ruminococcus sp. | reverse complement strand
GTGTATCACCGTCCGTCAAATCGGGAATGCAGTCTGCCTTTAAATAATTTTTACTTTGACGGCGTATAACATTAAGTCTAACCGCCTCAACGAGTTTTGCGGGTTCCACACCCCTCGGACATCTGTCAACGCAAGCAAAGCAAGAAAGGCATTTGTACAGTGACTCTGATTCTATAAGAGGTTCAATATCACCACTTTCAACCATGTAAACAAATTGGTGAGGGTGATATTCCATCTCATCGTATGCGGGGCAAGTTGCCGAACACTTTCCGCACCTCATGCAATTTATGGGGTTAGTGCCGCTGATTCTTATAATTTCATCACGATTGTTATCGTTATTCACCGTCTGCCTCCTTAACTCCGAGTGCCTCTGCCAACAGCTCAGTGAAGTATACAACTGGTAAGCCCGGATTGCTCTTTTCAAGGTTGTATTTACAAAGAGGACACGCGGTAACTATAATCTCGGCACCGGCAGCTTTTGCGTTGTTTATAACTGATTTTGAATTCTTTTTGGCTGTTTCGGGACTTTCAAGAGAAATGTAACCGCCGCAACATTCGTTTCTTTTCGCATAGACTACAGCTTTTCCTCCAATAGCTCTTATAAAGTCTTCGAACAAAGTCGGGTTTTCACTGTCGTCTGTCTTCATAACTTTTGAAGGCCTCAAAAGAAGGCAGCCGTAATATGGTGCAATCTTTTTCCCTTTCAAGGGATATACCGTTTTCTCTTTAACTTTGTCAAAAGTTATAACATCACGCAGAAGTTCAAGGTAATGATAAACGGTTGCATTGCCGGTGTACGCATCGGTCTTACCGAGATACCTGTTTGCTTTGGATGCGAATTCCACGTTGTTTTTCATCGCATAATCGGTTTGTTTTATTACATTGTGACAGGCGGAACAAACCGTGACGAGCGGCTGATCTCTGTCTGCGGCAAATTTGAGCGCACGAACAGATGAAAGTTTAGTCGCGATTTCGTCTTGTGAAGTGGTAAATACTCCTCCGCAACACTGCCAATTATCTATTTCTTCAAGGACCACACCCAGAGCCTCGGCGGATTTTCTTGCATATAAATCAAGGTCGAGCGCTTTGTTTTTTAAGGTGCATCCAGGGAAATAACTGACTACCATAGTAACCTCCGATTACGCCATATCTTCGGGATGAAATACTTCATCGAATTTTTCTTCAGTCAAAAAACCGAGTTCAACGCAGGCTTCTTTAAGAGAAATGTTGTCTTTGTAAGCTTTCTTTGCTGTTTTTGCCGCATTTTCATAACCGATATATGGGTTGAGGGCAGTAACGAGCATAAGAGAATTATACAAGTTGTGATGCATTTTTTCCTTGTTCGCTTTAATTCCGACAGCACAGTTACAATTGAATGACAGAATTGCCTCGGAAAGAAGCCTTACAGACTGAAGGAAATTATAAATGCATACAGGCATAAATACATTCAGCTCGAAATTTCCTTGAGATGCCGCCATGCCGATTGCAACGTCGTTGCCGATTACTTGAACGGCAACCATGGTGACAGCCTCGCATTGAGTAGGATTGACTTTGCCGGGCATAATCGACGAGCCGGGTTCGTTTTCGGGGATAAATATTTCGCCGAGTCCGTCGCGCGGGCCGGATGCAAGCCATCTTACATCATTTGCGATTTTCATGATATCGCAAGCAAGCGCCTTTACGGCTCCGTGAGCAAATACCAATTCATCTTTGGAGGTGAGTGAATGGAACTTGTTTGCGGCTGTTACAAAAGGTTTACCTGTTATTTTTCCGATTTCATCGGCGACTGAAACTGCAAATCCGTCGGGAGCGTTAAGTCCCGTGCCGACAGCAGTACCGCCG
>CAZCSZ010000304.1:0-1868 GCA_964501305.1 uncultured Ruminococcus sp. | reverse complement strand
GCGGTACACTCTGCGAAATCAGGCCACCCCGGCGGATCGCTTTCCGTTGCGGATATTCTCACCTACCTCTATTTTGAGGAAATGAACATCGACCCCGAAAACCCCGATGCACCAGACAGAGACAGATTGGTGCTCTCAAAAGGGCACACATCTCCCGCCCTCTATTCGGCACTTGCACACAGAGGCTATTTCCCGACGGAAGACCTTAAAACTTTCAGAAAAAGCGACAGCTATCTCCAAGGTCACCCCGACCTTAAAAAGACCCCCGGCGTCGATATGACAACAGGTTCGTTGGGGCAGGGCGTTTCCGCCGCTTGCGGCATGGCGCTTGCCGCTAAGCTTGACAAGTCGCAAAGACGTGTTTACGCTGTTATGGGGGACGGAGAAAGCGAAGAGGGACAGGTATGGGAATCTGCTATGTTTGCCGCTCATTATAAACTCGACAATCTCTGTTATATCCTCGACTGGAACGGACTTCAGATAGACGGGCCTATTGCAGAGGTTATGAATCCCACTCCTTACAGAGAAAAGTTCGAAGCGTTCGGCTTTAACGTAATCGATGCCGATGCTCACGATTTCACATCTATAGACAATGCCGTCAAAGCGGCTAAGGAATGCAAAGGCAAACCCTCAGTAATCATCGCAAAAAGCGTTAAAGGCAAGGGTGTATCTTTCATGGAAAATCAGGTATCATGGCACGGCGCCGCTCCCAATGACGAGCAATATGCCGTTGCAATGGCTGAGCTTAAGGCATAAGGAGGACTCAAAATGGCAGACAAAACGGCAACACGTGAATCGTACGGTAAAGCTTTGGTTGAGCTTGCCGAAAAATATGATAATTTGGTTGTTCTCGACGCCGATTTGGCGGCTGCAACCAAAACCGGAATGTTCAAAAAAGCTTATCCCGACAGATTTTTTGACTGTGGAATTGCAGAAAATAATATGATGGGAGTAGCATCAGGTCTCGCACTTTCGGGCAAAATACCTTTTGCAAGCTCTTTTGCTATGTTTGCGGCAGGCAGAAGCTTTGAGCAGGTCAGAAACTCTATAGGTTATCCCCACGTCAATGTAAAAATCGGCGCAACCCACGGCGGAATTACAGTCGGAGAAGACGGCGCAACTCACCAATGCTGCGAGGACTTCTCGCTTATGAGAGTAATACCCGGCGTGGTAGTTATGTGCCCCGCTGACGATATCGAAGCACGTCAGGCAGTTGAAGCGGCAATTAATTACGTCGGACCTGTTTACATCCGTTTTGGCAGAATGGCCGTGCCCAACGTCCATCCCGAAGATTACAAATTCGAAATCGGAAAAGGCTCTGTTCTCAAAGAAGGCACCGATATAACCGTTATCGCAAACGGCATTGAGGTTTCCGAGGCTCTCGAAGCCGCCGATATGCTCGAAAAAGACGGCATCAGCGCCGAGGTTATCAATATGGCAACAATTAAACCTCTTGATACCGACCTTGTTCTCAAGGCGGCAAAGAAGACGGGCGTTATAGTTACGGCGGAAGAACACTCCGTTATCGGAGGACTCGGCAGTGCCGTGTCGGAATTCCTTTCTGAAACATATCCCGTGCCCGTTCTCAAAGTCGGTGTAAAGGACACCTTCGGAAGAAGCGGCCCCGCAAAAGAGCTTCTCTCGCTCTTCGAACTCGACGCCAAAGCTATATACGAAAAGGCAAAAATCGCTTTAACCCTCAAAAAGGCATAATTTCAGCAAAAGGCGTTGCCGGCATGCCGGCAACGCCTTTGCTTTAAAAGAAAGCAGGATTAAAATGGATATAAGAGAATTACTAAAAATAAACGAAGTTTCCGGAAGGCTCAAAGATACCACAAGACACTGTTATACTCCCGGCGGAAGGAAAG
>CAZCSZ010000303.1:0-1869 GCA_964501305.1 uncultured Ruminococcus sp. | reverse complement strand
CTGTCATATCGGTTCAGGGAGTGTTCAAACTGCATGCGGTTCTGTCATTTGTCGCTCCGTTTATGATTTTCGCTTTACCTCTTGCCGATACGCTTTTTGCGATTTTCAGGAGGATAAGAAGCGGCGAGAGCCCTTTCTCAGCTGACAGAAAACATCTTCATCACAAACTTGTAGACATGGGATTTACTCAAAAAGAAGCCGTCAGAATTCTTTATTCCGTTTGCGGAATATTGGGTCTTGTTGCCATTACTTTTACCGAGGATATGTTCAGTAGCGGAAAATGGCTCAAATCAATAATAGTGGCGGTATGTGCAATAGTTGTATTTGCACTGAACTATTTGATAATGAAGAAAACAAGCACAAGAGTACTTTCGGGTTTAACCGACCACGGCTATACGCCGATAAAGAAGGAAGAACTTGAGAAGGAAGAAGAAAATTCGGGTGAAGAACACAAATCACAACAGAAATGACCATAGAATTAAACGGAGTTGTTATGAACAGAAGTAACAAAAGAAAAGTATCCGCTCTTGACGTGTTTGCCGTATTGCTTATGCTTCTGTGTGCGGCAGGTGTAATTGTAAGGGCATATGTCGGAAGCGAAGGAACGATTTCGGATGTCGGAAAAGAAAACGGAGAGTACACCGTTTCTTTTGAAGTGACAGGCGTTTCAAGCGCTGTCGGAGCGTATATTACGGAAGGTGAAAACCTTTACGGAGATGACGGAGTGCTTATAGGAACTGTCGGAGAGAGCGTAACTGTCACACCTGCGGTTATCTATTTCGAAGACGAAAACGGAAAGTACATTCAGTCGTACTCAAATGCCGACAACGGAGAGGCAAGTCTTGTTGATGTAAAAGGAACTATGTCCGTAAACGGAAGAGAGACGGCAAGTGGATTTCTCGCAAACGGGAAAACGTACCTATCACCGAATTTCAAGACAGAACTCCATACTAAAAACGTGACTTTAGCCGTGAGAATTACGGATATTGCCGAAGTTGGCAACTGACGGATTTGAGTTAATCCGTGCCGAAAGGAAGGAATTTATGAAGGGATTTAAAAACTTTGCCGTGACTTTTGCCGTATCGGCGCTTGTTATAGGCATTGTTGCGGTGTTTGTGACAGGTGCACTTAAGGATACGCTCCTCGGTGTATTTGACAGAAACACGGATGAATTAACCGGTATACTTAACTCAGCAACGGGCGAGCAAAACTCCGCTTCCGGTTCAAACAGCAGTACAAACACTCTTGCCGCACTGGAAGGCAAGTCGTTTACAATGCTTCTTGTATGCAGTGACTACCGACCGAATGTATATAAGTATGCAAACGATGCGGATGATATCGACGAAAAGAACAAGGATGTCGGATTTCTCGAAGAAGATTTTAAGGTAACGGGAGTAAGGAATATATGTCTTGTTACCTGCAGCAAGGAGCAGGGAGAGTTTGCTTTTACACCTATTCCGCCGAATATGAGTGTCTCGACGCCGTCGGGAACGGAAACTTTGTATAACGTTTACGGCTACTACGGTATGGATTTTTTCAAGAACAAAATCGAATCTGTCACGGGACTTGAAATCGACTATTGGGCTGCTGTGAACTGTACTGATATAAGCAGTATCATAGACAGGCTAGGAGCTGTTTTCTGCAATGTTCCGTGTGAGATATTCACCGACGGAAAGGAATACATAAGTGCTACGGGCGTCAGCCGTGCCAAGGCTGTTAATCCAAAATCCGAGTACAAAAGATTTCTTGAAAAATGCGATGACTATATAGGCCCGTCGTGCATGGGAATGTTACTTTTCAGAGACTATTCCGACGGAATCGACGATGAGCTTACAATTACGGAAAGCTTTACAAAGGGCGTATTTACTA
>CAZCSZ010000302.1:0-1875 GCA_964501305.1 uncultured Ruminococcus sp. | reverse complement strand
GGAAGAACAGTGAGGGCAATAACGAAAGCTACAATCCGCCTCGATATGAGTACTCTTTTAATTTCGATTTCGCCGTAAATGTCAATAATCCGTATTTTGATGAGATAAAATTCCGTATTAACAGTTCAACGGTGCGTTATGAGCCTCAACCCACTGTTCAGATATCGCTTTTCGGACATTCTCTCACCGACAACGGCGTTAACTTCGATGAGTGCTATGACTATTGCAAATACCGTGACATGGGACAGGAAATATGCCGTGAGCTTGACCGTATCCGCGGTGTAAACAGTGTACCGAACAATCAGACACAGACGTTTTCTCAACCTGAAAGGGAACCCGCACAGCCTGCAGCAACCGGGATGTGGCAATGCGCCGGATGCGGAACGCAGAACATGGGTAAGTTCTGCGAAAATTGCGGCAATCCGAGACCTGTTATGAATGCGTCCTGTTGTTCCAATTGCGGTTGGATGCCGCCGGCAGGTCAGCCCGTGCCGAGATTTTGTCCCGAATGCGGCAAACAAATATTACAGTAAATGAGCACTGTAAAAATACTCAAGGCGGTATTTCTTATGGCAACGCTATCCTTGCTTTTCGGACTTTGCGGATGTGAGAGTACTCAAACTTCCGCAAAGCATGAGGTGTCCGAGGTTACATCTGTATCGATATCGTGCGGATGCATGGACCGAAGTTACAGCTATTCCTTTTGCGTTCGAGCGGAAACCGATATCTGGTATTTTGATGCCAGCTGCTTTATTAACGGATTTGAGTCGGAGACCGAACTTAAAAACCGTGTGATTGACGGCGAGGACATTGAACAGTTGCTTGATATGCTGAAGCAAAACAACAGTATCGGATATGCCGAGAATTACCGCAAGCCGGGAAAATTTTCCCACAGTGTCGCCGATGAGACGTCATACAGCTTTTGTCTTGTTTTTTCGGACGGGACAAAACTTGTGACAGACGACAGGCAAGACGGTCTTGAAGATCTTTTCTATCGTCTTGCGGAAAAATACGATTAAACAATTTTAATAATAATCAGAAACGGAGAATTGAATTATGGCTAACAAATGTGCAATCTGCGGAGCCGAGGTCAACGTATTTCAGGCTCAAAAACTTGCTGACGGCAATTATATCTGCCGCAAAAACTGCAGGTCAAAAGGATTTAAGATTTTTGACTATGTCCATGGCACACTGCCGCAGGTAAATGCCCATATCGCACAGATCGAGTTGGGAACAAAACTTTGGAATCACTATTTCGTTCCGAAGTTGAAGGAAAAGGACAAAGAAAAGAAACTTCAGCGTTTCGGCTCGAATTTTTATGTTGCGGCTGACCTCGGACTTATGGCATATACTCAGCACGATTACAAGTTCTTTGTTTTCGGGAAAACCACACGCGCTTGCGTATACCGTATTGCCGACTTGCGCGATTACGAATACGAGGTAGAGGAGAAAAAGACAAATGACGGAGTTGAAAAGAAAGAATACATCCGTGTACTCTTCACTAATACAGACGGTTTGTACGGATTTTCCGAACCCATGGATCATACTATGTATACATCGTTTGTCAAGTGCTTCGATAAACTGTTCGGAATTCAAAAGACAATAGGAAACGTTAAGAACACGGCAAAGAACCAGATTGATGCACTCAAAGGTGTGGCATCGGGATTTAAAGCGGTTCTTTCGGGCGATGAAAATGCAGCCGAAAAGGCAGCCGAGGCAGGTGCGGCACTTGACAAGGCGCAGTACGGTGACAGAACGGAATTAATCCGCAAAGCCGACGAAGCACTTTCCGCATTCAAGGGTTAATATTAACGTCGGAGGCGAAAGGAGGATTCTTTTTGAATACATTACAGGAATATAAATGTCCCTGCTGTG
>CAZCSZ010000301.1:0-1876 GCA_964501305.1 uncultured Ruminococcus sp. | reverse complement strand
ATATATAATAAATGAAGAGTCGGGACGGAAAAACGGACTGTATTTTGGCGCATTGGTATACGTGTAGAATTTCAAATTTACTTTTTCGGGTCGGAAATGTAACCGCGAATTAGACTTTGCGCATATTGCACAAAAACAGTCCATCTGTTTCGTACAATATCGACATATAAGTCGCGTGTTTATGCAATTCTACTTAAATACCTTGACAAAGTTAAATATTAATCATAATGCATTATGTTAAAATCCATAGGAGTATTAAGTTATAAAAATATTCTTTCCGTTTTTATGACGTTCGTAATGCTTATGTCGGTATCACCGCGTTTGCTGCCGAGAGACAACAAGAACGACCCCGAAGTTGTATACCACTATCTCGATACACCTTCGACCAAGACTAACAATCCGCTTGCCAACTGGCAACTGTAACTTACTTCAACAGTAAAATGTGGGCTGAGATTATTCTCAGCCCACATCCGCTATAGTCCTAGGTATTTGTAATCAATAAGGTTCAAGTACCGAAATCGCCCTGTCGACGGTGAGATTAGTTTTATGAATAGGTTATTTGTTTCTGAAGGGTTGATTTACTCTCGGAAATGATTTATAATATAAAGGTACATTAGGTATGCACGGCTTTATCGCTTTATATGCAAGTCCTATGTGCTTGAATGACAAACAGAATTAAACGCCTTTTAAGCGGCGATAAACTAGGAGGCAGTATGGATAATTTTAAAATTGAAACCAAATGTGTACAGGAAGGCTATAAGCCCGGTAATTCGGAACCGAGAATACTCCCGATTTATCAAAGCACGACCTATAAATATGATTCCTGTGAGCATCTCGGAGACCTTTTCGACCTCAAGCAGGCGGGGCATATGTACACGAGAATATCAAATCCGACGGTTGAATGCGTTGAGAAAAAAATAGCTGCGCTCGAAGGCGGAGTCGGTGCTATGTGTACTTCTGCCGGACAGTCGGCAAGCCTTTGCGCCATTCTGAATATTACAAGTGCAGGGCAGAATTTTGTTTGCCTCACAACTATCTACGGGGGCACTATCAATCTATTTTCGGTAACGCTCAAAAGACTCGGAATTGAAGTTCGTTATGTCAACCAATCGATGAGTGACGAAGAGATTAATGCTTGCTTTGATGAAAACACAAGGCTTGTTTTCGGTGAGACCGTGGCAAATCCGGCTCTTGAAATACTCGATATTGAGAGGTTTGCCGCAATTGCTCATTCCAACGGTGTTCCGCTTATAGTCGATAACACGTTCGCAACGCCGATTTTCTGCCGTCCTTTCGAATTCGGAGCAGATATAGTTATGCATTCTACAACTAAATATATGGACGGGCATGCATCTGTTGTCGGTGGTGTTATTGTTGACAGCGGTAACTTCGACTGGGGCGCAAACGGAAAATATCCCGAGCTTACTACTCCCGATGAGTCGTATCACGGAGTCATATATACGGAACAGTTCGGCAGAGAAGCTTATATTACAAAAGCGAGAGTTCAGCTTATGCGTGACCTCGGCATGACACCTCAGCCTATTGCGGCGTTTATTCTGAATTTGGGACTTGAATCGCTTGCGGTGCGTATGGAACGCCATTCTTCAAACGCTCAGGCAATAGCGGAATTTCTCGAAGGAAACGAGAATGTCGCATGGGTTAATTTCCCCGGTCTTAAAAGTTCTTCGCAGTACAGCCTTAAAGAAAAATATATGCCGAACGGTATGTGCGGAGTTATCTCTTTCGGCGTAAAAGGCGGAAGGGAAGCGGCTATGAAGTTTATGAATTCACTTAAACTTGCTCAGATAGTCGTTCACGTTGCCGATGCGAGAACTTCGGTTCTTCACCCCGCAAGCACAACACACCGTCAGCTTAC
>CAZCSZ010000300.1:0-1878 GCA_964501305.1 uncultured Ruminococcus sp. | reverse complement strand
ACGTAAAAACGTGCATTTATTGCGATTATTCAGACGAGCAGGGAGAACCTCATGCTTATGATGAAAACGGAGTATGTTCGGAGTGTAACACATGGCACGGTGACTACCTTGCTTTTGACGAAAACGGCAACGCCGTGACAAAACAGCCTGATTGTTATGTTGAAGTCGTAACACCATCAACGATGACGTTTAAAACCGGTTGGTACGTTGTCACGGAAAACACCGAAATTAAAAATAACTCAACGGACAGAGCTGCTGTCAACGGAAAAGTCAACTTAATCCTTACAGACGGCGCAACCCTAACTTTTGTCGGCGGTCTCACGGTTCTAAAGAGTGCAAGCCTTACGGTGTGGGCTCAGTCCGAAGGAGCCGGCGCCGGGGCAATTGTTGCAGACGGCTCACCTTACGGTCTAACCGCAAAGTATTACTCGGCAATCGGCGGAGGAAAAACGGACGAACAACTCAGCGATTGCGGAGATATTATCTTCAACGGAGGAAATATCACTGCGTTCGGCGCTTGCGGCGGTATCGGAGATGCCGAAGGAACCGTAACCGTAAATGCGGGAACGGTCAGCGCCTCGGGCAGGTCCTTCGGCTTTGCTTCGACAGATATCGTCATAAACGGCGGTGCGGTCACGGCACAGGGCGGCAGTATGGCGTTTGAAAAAGCACCGAACGTAAGTACGAAAGGGCGTCTTGCCGTATTTGTCGGAAAAGGCAACGGCATTTACAGAGGTGTTGTAAGAACCGAAATTGCGGATGCGGTATACCAAAACAAAGCAATTCAAATCAAGGACTGCACGGCAGAAACTCACTTTGCATCCGGTACAGCCGTTTATAAAGACGAAGATTTCCATGTTGTAAGTTGCTGCTCGCTTTGCGGTGAGGAGAATATAGAAGTTGCGCATAAATTCAATATTGCGGGCTACTGTACCGACTGCGGAAACAACTCTCTCGGAGAAGGCTATGTGATATCCCTCGGAGACGTTGACAGCGACGGACTTCTAACGCTTAAAGATATGAAACTTCTTCGCAAGTATGCAATCGGCAGTGTCGGTCAAGAAACTCTTCTCGAATACAATGCCGATATTGATGCCGACGGAGTTGTAGGCGCTAAAGATATAAAACTCCTCGCAAAACTTATGACGGGTGGAGATACTTCTTCGGACGAACAGCAATCCGAAACGGAAATCACCGAAAGCTGAAGACGGCTCATTAAACATGAAAGAGGTGCCCCTTCAAAGGGCGCCTCGAATTATTCGAAAATACTGTTGATTTTTGAACTGTTTTATTGTAAACTGAATACAGTAACACAGAAAGGGATTAATGTATGCAAAAAGACCACAGATTTTTTACGGTTACGGCTGACAAGGCAGATATCAGAATTGATGCTTATAACGTTCTATATGTTGTTATGGACGGTAATTACGCATATTTACATACTCAAAGCGAAGCTATCCGTGCAAGAATCACACTCGAAAAACTTGTGCCTTTACTCGGCGAAAACTTTATAAAGGTCAGCAGGGGATGTCTTGTTTCCGTGCTCGCAATTCATGCTGTAGACGAAAAAATCAATTTGAGCAACGGCGAGATGCTCGACTATTCAAAGAAAAACAAAAAGGAAATTATCGATTTGCTTGCGGCAAAGCAAAGAGAACTGATACGAAGTTTCAGCGATTCTCCTCTCCCTGTGACACCCGAACATTTCCGTGACTATTACCGAGTTTTCGACCACATGCCGTTCGCATTTTGCGATATTGAAATGATATTCGACAGTGAATTGCGTGCCGTTGATTGGGTTTTCAGATACGGAAATCCCGCACTTGCGGAACTCGAAAAAATACCGCTTGACGACCTCATAGGTGCATCGTTTTCGCA
>CAZCSZ010000299.1:0-1890 GCA_964501305.1 uncultured Ruminococcus sp. | reverse complement strand
CTTTGGAAAATGCTTGAAAGAGGTATGACGACAAGGGATGAGCTCAAATTCGAAAGGTTCAAACAGCTTTTGAATGCTGTCGGTTCAGATGCCGACTACCGTGCAATTGCCTCGAAATACGAGAAATCTCTCGGAGAACAGACTTTTGAAATTGAAGGCAATTTCGACGTTTTAAAGAATTTATCTCGGAATTATCAAATGTATGTGATAACAAATGGTATTACGGATGTTCAGGAAAGCAGATTTTCGCGGTCCCGTTTGACAACGTTTTTTAAATCAATATATATCTCGGAAAAACTCGGCGTTTCAAAACCCGCAAAACAGTTTTTTGACTATGTCCTGTCCGATATCGGAGATAACGATTTATCCCGATATCTCGTTATAGGCGATTCATTGACATCTGATATTGACGGTGCTGTCAACTGCGGTATTGATTGCTGTTGGTATAACAGATTTCATCTTTCTGCCGACGGAAGGACAGTTACTTATGAAATCAGTGAAATGTCCGAAATATACAACATTTTAATTTGAAAGGAATACAATGACCGACTTTTCAGAATTCAATTCCCGACTTTCAAATCTTTCCGGCAAGGGAGAAATAAGGTTCACCACAGACGAACCGATGTCAAAGCATACTTCATTTAAAGTTGGCGGCAAGGCGGATTTCTTTATCTTACCACAAAGCGAAAGAGCACTTAAAGACGTTATTGTATGTGCACATGAATGTGGAGTACATACTTATGTTATGGGCAAAGGCACAAATATTCTGTTTGACGATGCCGGATTCAGAGGTGCTGTTGTTTCGACTTGCGAAATTGATTATATTAATGTTGAAGGAACGCTTTTGTACTGCGGTGCGGGGACACTTCTATCATCGGTATCACGTTTTGCTCTTGATTTTTCCCTTGAAGGCATGTCTTTTGCTTACGGTATCCCGGGCAGTGTCGGAGGAGCAGTTTACATGAACGCCGGTGCTTATAACGGGAGCGTTGACTGTGTACTTCGGTCGAGTACTTATTATGATTTAAGCGACGGAGAGTTTCATACAATTTCAAACGCGGAGCATTCATTTGCTTACCGCTATTCTTCATATATGAATCGTCCCGAACGAATAATAGTCAGCGCTTCGTTTTACTTGAAAGAAGGTTCCAAAACCGCAATTAAAGCTGAAATGGATGACTTTATGTCAAGGAGAAAAGATAAACAACCGCTTGAATATCCAAGTGCAGGAAGTACTTTTAAAAGATATCCGGGAAAGTATACGGCTCAAATGATTGATGAGGTCGGACTGAAGGGTGTATCTGTCGGCGGTGCCGCTGTTTCCGAAAAGCACGCGGGTTTTGTGATTAACAAGGGCGGTGCTACAAGTGCCGATATAAAAAAACTGATTTCGCTTATACAGCATAAAATCAAGGATGCTTACGGAATCGATATAGAAAGAGAAGTTATATACGTACCGTTTGAAGGCGAGTTTTTAAGTAAAAATGAATCGTGAAAGCTTCGGAGAAAAAACGAGAATATATCTAAGCGAATATAAGCCAAAAAGAGGTTGCTGCAGAAAAACCTCACAAATGCTTTGTGAAGCACTTGACGGTGAACCTGACTTTAAGTTTGCGATTTCCGTTGCTAATAAGTTTAAATGCCCCGGTTGCAGAGCGGCATATTTGAGAACTGTATTTTGTAAATACGGCACCGTAACAGACCCTTTAAAAAGTTTTCACCTTGAAATGCTGTTCCCGTGCGAAGATTTAAGAGAATGTATTTACGGTATGCTTCTCTCATGCGGTATCGTATTAAAAAAAAGAGTATATAAGTCACGCTACTCTCTCTATTTAAAAGACAGCGGCGATATTGAAGATTTTTTTGCGACGCTTGATACCCCTTCTGTTT
>CAZCSZ010000298.1:0-1896 GCA_964501305.1 uncultured Ruminococcus sp. | reverse complement strand
TACAAAAGGCTCATGGGGTACGGGGTGAAACCCCGCTTATGACGGAGGGCGAAGCCCCTCAATGCAGACGGTTCGTTGCCCACAGTTGCGTTATGATTTTTCACCTGTATAAACGGAGTAGTAGAGAAGGAGTTGCTTTAAGGAATGAACACCAAGCTTTGCGTAGATGTTCTTGTTATGGAAACGCACGGTAGACTCCTTCAGACCGAGGATATCGATTATTTCGGAAACTTTTCTGCCTTCGACATAGAGTTTAAGGACTTCCTTTTCCTTTTGGGTAAGAGATTTGAGGCCGTGTTTAAACAGTTCGTAATTAAAGGGGTCGATTTCCTCTTTTCTTGAGTAGAGAAGACGTTTGTTTTGCTTTGCGATTTCGTCTATTTTGTTTTGAAGCTCACTTACGGCATCGGTTTTTTCACGGCGCAGTCGGTTAAATTCTTCTTCGGTTAATCTGTCCTGTTCGGCAAGATGTGCAAAGAGGTCGTTAATCTCGGAGGAGTAAGCGGTATCGCAGGAATATTCTTTCCGACGGATATTGTCAAGAACACCTTTGATTGGTTCGAGATAGCGCTTTGCGAAGTACATCGAGAGAGCGACAACGGAAAGGGTGACAGTGATTACGAGCAAAACGATTTTGATTATATCGTCAGAAAGCATTTTGTTATAATCGTCTTTTGGTATAAGCACACTGATAGCCGATGTACACGCGCTTGGACAAAGGCTAATATCTTCGGTAATACCGATATAGCTTTCGTCCTCGCCCGTATATTGAACAAGACCGCTGCCAAACGGGGATTGCTTGAAGGTGCCGTAGGGCTCGGAGTAGTATTCATTAAGAACGCCCGCACTCAGCGTTGTCGATTCGCTCAGTATAGCATCATCATTGCTTTTGGAAATACAGAAAATTGCACGGTCGAATTCCGACGGTTGAGAAAAAAATTGCTTGAAGTAGCCTTCGTTAAGTTCAAAACCGCAAATACCGTAAAAAGCGCCGTCATCGGACAGAAGCGGGACTGTCATAAGCATGACATGTTGGTCGGTACCCGGAAGTTCGACAACATCGGTAATACGGTAACTTTCATTAAGCGGAAACGATGCTTCGGACTTCAGCTGTGAATAGTTCGGGAAAATTTCGGTATTGAATTCAAGCCGCCATTTACGGTGCGGCATACAGTCATGTTCTTTGCCTATCTCTGTAATGCCTCTGTAAAGAAGCACACGGCTGTCGACAACTTCAAGGGAGTTTCTTTGAAGATATATTCCCGTGCGGGAAACGTCGGTGACATCGATGTGGGGGTTTATACCCACATCAAGCATTACAAATGCGCCCGTACAGTCGGCCTCAAACAGTTTGTGACGAACCGAATCGATTAAGCTTTCCTGCAGATTTTCAATATGCCGTGCCGAACCGTTCAAATCGGCGAAGGTAATACCGTTCTCGGCAAGATAACTTTCAAGAATATCCGAAGTGTTTTGCGAGAGCTGAACGCTCATAACGGCGAGACTGTCGTAATAGGTATCAATTTGCCTTTCAAACAGCTTCGTCTGAAATTCGAGCGTATTTGCGACACGCTGTTTCGTGCCGGTAAAGTTGCCGACCAGAAACAACCCCGCAAGGAGCAAGGCGCACAGCATAAGCGCAAGAATACACATATAAACAAACAGTTTTTTCTTCAGCGTTTGCCTTTTACTTGATGAAGGAGACAGAATCATAATAATACGCCGCCTCACTTAATACTTTTTAATATATCCCAAAGCTCATTTGCCAAAGCATCGGCGCTTTCGCCGTTTTCGTACCTTTCGGGCATCGATTTCTGTTCTTCACGCAGAGCATCGTACAGGGAATAAATTTTTGCGTAATACCCTGCAAACGAAGGCTCACGAACGGCGCTTGCC
>CAZCSZ010000297.1:0-1901 GCA_964501305.1 uncultured Ruminococcus sp. | reverse complement strand
GATAATACTGCGCTGTAAGAAGCGAACCGCTTTTTCAAGGCCCTCGTCGATTGTCATGAGGCTGTCCTCGTGTTCAATCGAAAGTACTCTGTCGTATCCGACAAGACGAAGCTGAGATATAAATTCTCTCCACCAGTCCTCGCCGTGACCGTATCCGACAGAACGGAATACCCACGCACGCTCTTTTTCGAGACTGTAGTGCTTAGTATCGAGGTTTCCTATTGCAGGAGAGTTGATGGGGTCAATCTTCGTATCCTTCGCATGAACATGGTAGATGGCATCACCGAGATAGCGTACAACAGCCGCAGGTTCGCATCCTTGCCAAATAAGGTGAGACGGGTCAAGGTTTGCGCCGATAACAGGCCCGCAAGCCGCACGAAGTCTCATGAGCGTTTCGGGGTTGTATACGCAGAAGCCTGGGTGCATTTCAAATGCAAGACGAGGCACGTGGTGAGCTTCGGCAAACTTCGCCATTTCTTTCCAATAAGGAATGAGGACTTCATCCCACTGATACTTTAGAACCTCGGAATATTCCGAAGGCCATGAGCATATCGCCCAGTTCGGCATTTTGTCGCCGGGCGCACCCGCGGGGCATCCGGAAAATACGACTATGGTATCAACACCGACTTTTTCCGCAAGCAGAATAGCGTTACGAAGGTCGTCATCGTATCTTTTTGCCGTTGCGGGGTCTGGATGTATGGGGTTACCGTGGCATGCAAATGCCGCAAGCTCGATATTGTGTCTTTTGAATGTGTTGAGAAACTCCTGAAGTTTCGCATTGTCGGCAAGAAGTACTTCAGGGTTGCACTGATTTTTTCCGGGATATCCGCCACAGCCGATTTCGGCCGCTTCAATGCCGAGAGCCTCAAGTTTTGTGAGCACTTCGTCGAGCGGAATAGCACCGAAAAGGTTAGCAAGAACACCGAGTTTCATTCTGATATCTCCTTTAAATTTAAAGTTTCGAATTCAAATGTTTGAATTATTTGTCAAGGAATACAATGTTGCCTGTCTTGGAGGACTCGTAGATACCTTCAAGAATTCTCGTGACGCAGAATGCCTGTTCGGGAAGAACAAGCGGGTCTTTGTTTTCTCTGAGGCACTTAATCCAAAGCTGAGCTTCTCTTTCGTGAGGAGCTGTCGCACGGATACCTTCGTTGTAATCAACACCGCCGGATTCAAAGTTAACCTTCGTTACATAAAGTTTACCATTGTTTACACCGTTGATACGGAGACCGTCGGTCATATCGGCACCTGCAAGAGTACCGCAGAGAGTAGTCTTAGCTTCCATTTCGTCAATGTAGTTGAGTGCCCACGAAGATTCAAGGTTGATTGTAGCGCCGTTTTCCATAACTACGAATCCGAATGCGGAGTCCTCAACCGTAAACTCATCGGGATTCCAGTCACCGCAAAGGTTGCCGGCTCTCTTCTGATTTCTGAATTTGTGGTAAGCTGTACCTACGCAATATTTGGGCTTATAGTTGTTCATCATCCAAAGCGTAAGGTCAAGAGCATGCGTTCCGATGTCGATAAGGGGACCGCCGCCCTGTTCATATTCGTTGAGGAATACGCCCCATGTGGGAACGAATCTGCGACGGATAGCCGTAGCCTTCGCATAGTAAATATCACCGAGTGTGCCCGTTTCGACTTCTTCTTTGAGCCAAAGCGAGTCAGGCCTCTGTCTGTTCTGATAACCTATTGTAAGTTTTTTGCCCGTGCGCTTTGCGGCATCGACCATTTTCTTAGCTTCGACCGAATTAATTGCCATGGGCTTTTCGCACATAACGTGCTTGCCTGCTTCGAGAGCATCGACAGTTATGAAACTGTGAGAACGGTTCGGTGTGCAAACGTGAACAACGTCAATAGTTTCGTCCTCAAGCAACTTTTTGTAGTCTGTATACACC
>CAZCSZ010000296.1:0-1902 GCA_964501305.1 uncultured Ruminococcus sp. | reverse complement strand
CTTATAACGTCAATGCCGTTTTCAATGGATTTTTTGATAAAAGCATCTACAACGTCATCGGCGTAATGTTTGTATCCCAAAAGATTTTGACCGCGAAGAAGCATTTGAAGCTTTGTATTCGGCATAGCCTTCTTAAGTGTACGGAGTCTCTCCCACGGATCCTCGTCAAGAAATCTCATGCAGGAGTCGAATGTCGCTCCGCCCCAACACTCAATAGACCAATATCCAACCTTGTCAAGCGTTTCGCAAGCGGGCAGCATGTCCTCGAGTTTCATTCTTGTTGCCGCCTGAGATTGATGTGCATCACGAAGAATTGTATCAGTTATAAATAATTTTTCAGCCATAACCTATCTCCTATTTAAAATCAGTGTATGTTTTCGGCGGCAATGCCGCCGAAAACCGTTTGTTATCAACCGAACAGTGCTATAAGAACACCTGCCGCAATAGCAGAACCTATAACACCCGCAACATTAGGTCCCATAGCATGCATGAGGAGGAAGTTGGAGGGGTTATCCTTCTGTCCGACAATCTGCGAAACACGTGCAGCCATAGGTACGGCGGATACTCCAGCAGAACCTATAAGGGGATTTATCTTCTTTCCCTTGGGGAGGAAGAGGTTCATAAGCTTTGCAAGAAGAACCCCGCCTGCGGTGCCGAACCCGAATGCTACGACGCCGAGAACTATAATACCGAGAGTTCTGGGAGCAAGGAATGTTTCCGCTGTTGCAGTTGCACCGACGGAAATTCCGAGGAATATGGTTACAATGTTCATAAGCTCGTTCTGAGCGGTTTTTGAAAGTCTGTCTGTAACACCGCTCTCTTTGAGAAGGTTACCGAACATAAGACATGCAACAAGAGGTGCAGCCGACGGAACGAGAAGTGCCACGAATACTATAACAACTATCGGGAAAATGATTTTTTCTTTCTTGGATACTTCTCTGAGCGTATCCATTCTGATCATTCTTTCCTGCTTTGTTGTCAGCGCCTTCATTATAGGCGGCTGAATTACGGGTACAAGTGCCATATACGAGTATGCCGCGACAGCTATAGGTCCGAGAAGTTCGGGAGCAAGTTTTGATGTTACGAAAATCGCCGTAGGTCCGTCAGCTCCGCCTATAATACCGATTGAAGCGGCTTGTTTGCATGTATATGAGAACCACGGGAGATTATTAAGAAGAAGTGCTCCGCCGTATGCTGTAAATATACCGAGCTGTGCCGCCGCGCCGAGAAGAAGGCTCTTCGGGTTTGCGATAAGGGGCGCAAAGTCGGTCATGGCGCCGACTCCTATGAAGATAAGGCACGGATATATTCCGAACTTTACTCCGAGGTACAAATAGTCGATAAGGCCGGGTGTGAAGTTTTCGGATGCAACGAACAAATCCCAATGAATATGACCGTCGGCAAACAGTGCCTCGTGGAACATTTCCGCACCGGGAAGATTCGTGAGAAGCATACCTATCGCAATAGGTATGAGAAGGAGAGGCTCAAATCCTTTGCCTATAGCGAGGTAAAGAAGGATGCAAGCTATTCCTATCATAACAAGGCATTTCCAGTTGTCAGCAAGAAGAGCAAAGCCTGTTTGCTTAATGAAGTTAATTACTACTTCGATTTTAGAAGGGGCTTTTTCTTCAATGAGAATGTTATCGAATATTACACTTTCAACATCCGGCTGGCCTGCCTCGACAGTGTCTGCAGAATCGTAATAATATTGAAGTACAGCGGAAATAACGGGTTTGTTTCCGTCTTCGGTATCGGAAATAAGCACATGGAACACGGCATCAACCGTCTTGCCTTTTCCAAGTTCCCCCACCAATATTGCGGGGTACGAAACATACGATGCCGAAAGAAAGTCGTTTTGATTGAAAACAACGGCGTCTTGGTCATAACCGGTAACGATAAGAT
>CAZCSZ010000295.1:0-1906 GCA_964501305.1 uncultured Ruminococcus sp. | reverse complement strand
GGTTATGACATGATATGCGTTGACAGAATGCCGGATACATTTGACGGTAAGCTTTGGTTTGTCGAGGATTTGTCGTCAAGGCTTGCGACCGTAGCGCTCGGAGCAAAGAAAGGTGATACCGTAATCGATACGTGTGCCGCTCCCGGAGGAAAGTCGTTTTCCGCTGCCATGGATATGGAAAACAGCGGGAAAGTGTTTTCCTTTGATCTCCATGCAAATAAGGTGTCGCTTATAAAAAGCGGAGCTGAACGTCTCGGCATTTCAGTAATCGAAGCTTCGGTAAACGATGCTGGAAAACCGCTTTGTGAACTGATTGGAAACGCCGATTGTGTTTTGTGCGATGCACCGTGTTCGGGGCTCGGTGTGATCGGAAAGAAACCCGATATAAAATACAAATCCGTGGAGGATTTTAAAAGACTTCCCGAAGTACAGATGCGTGTTTTGAAAGGTGCTGCGGAGTATGTCAAAGACGGCGGAACGCTCGTGTACTCCACATGTACTTTAAATCCCGAAGAAAATGAAGGGGTTGTTGAGCGTTTTCTTAAAGAAAACAGTGATTTTATACCGTGTGACTTTGAATTTTACAAAAGCCTAAGGTCAAACGGCGGGATGCTGACGGTTTTTCCGTATGACCTTGACAGTGACGGATTTTTTATAGCGAAACTTAAGAAAACACAAAGCGGAAAGTAGGAAAACAGGATGGACAATACAAACGTGGCAAAAGCCGATATCCTTGCTATGACCGAAGATGAAGTTGTAGGCTTTGTTACGGATGTCCTCGGTAAGCCCGCATACAGAGGCGTACAGCTTTACGGTTGGATGCAAAAAGGCGCAAGACTTGATGAAATGGCGAATTTGCCCGCTGCATTTATTTCTGAACTTGCCGAAAAAGCAGAGTACAAACTTCCCGTAATCGTCCGTAAACTTACCTCGAAAATAGACGGAACAATTAAGTATCTTATGAGAATGACCGACGGAGAATGTGTTGAAAGTGTATTTATGAAATACGAGCACGGAAACACGGTATGCGTTTCCTGCCAGGCAGGGTGCAGAATGGGTTGCGGGTTTTGCGCATCTACACTTCGCGGAAAAAACCGTGACTTATCGGCATCTGAAATACTTGGACAGATTGCCGTAATTACCCGAGATACGGGAGAACGTGTGAGCGGAGTAGTGATGATGGGAATAGGTGAACCGCTTGACAATTACGATAATACGGTTAAATTCATACGACTCGTATCGGAAAAGAAAGGGCTCGGAATAGGCCTTCGGCATATTTCCGTTTCGACTTGCGGGATTGTACCGAATATAATAAAACTTGCAAACGAGCACTTATCGGTAACACTGTCGGTATCTCTCCATGCGTCCGACGATGAAACGAGAAGTGTACTTATGCCGATTAACCGTAAATATCACATTGCCGAGCTTTTAGACGCTTGCCGATATTATTTTGACACGACAGGACGCAGGGTTTCTTTTGAATATACATTGATTAGCGGCAAAAACGACGGTTTTGCCGATGCTGACAGGTTGGCGGATGTTTTAAAAGCCGGTATGAAGCGTCCTTGCCATGTGAATCTTATAAGGCTTAATGAGGTTGCCGAAACTCCTTTTTCCGGGAGCGAGAGGCAAAGGGCGACGGCTTTTTGCGAAAGACTGATTTCAAAAGGCGTAAATGCCACCGTCAGGAGAAGGCTCGGAAGCGATATTAACGCTTCTTGCGGTCAGCTTCGACTCTCAAAGGCCGAAGTGGCAACAGAGACGGATTAAAAACAGCATTTTAACTTTACCGAAAAGAGGTGAACGGTATGTTTTATTCGGGAATAAGCGATATCGGAATGAAAAGAAGCACAAATCAGGACAGCTTCACCGTAAAACAGTATAGATGCGGTGCTGTCCTCGGAGT
>CAZCSZ010000294.1:0-1915 GCA_964501305.1 uncultured Ruminococcus sp. | reverse complement strand
GCTTCAATATTGGGACGTCCTTCAAGAGGCGGGTTGTTTCTGTACAGTTCGTTTAGGTCCACTCCGAATTCTTCGGCAATGCTTGACAGCGTATCGCCGTTTTTAACCGTGTATGTTACCGAAGGATAAAGGATAACAAGGTCTTCTCCTACGGCAAGACTGTCAGGACTTGCAATTCCGTTATCGGCAATTATTCTCGAAGGGGTAGTGCCGAATTTTTTTGATACGGACGACAGCGTGTCGCCGTTTTCAACAGTATAAATCATGTGAACTCCTTTCACAACTCATGTTACTATCGAAGCTCGGTATAATAAACGCAGGTTTTTTGTTTATTCGGAGAAATCTGAGCATTCCGAACTTTGATATCATACCTCCGCCGCTTATGAAACCGATTTTCGGTTTTGATGTGTCTGTACACGGTATTCAGTCTATGCAGGACGGCTAAAAATGCGACGGAATAGACGGGCAGTTTGCGGTGTATACTAAATCGGAATACAGAAAAAGGAGTTTATTATGGCAGACTGTTCAAAAATCAAAAAAATCAAAGCGAGTGAACTAATCGATTCAAGAGGATATCCGACAGTCGGTGTCAGCGTTTGTCTTGAAAGCGGAGCTGTCGGATATGCAACCGTTCCTTCCGGGGCATCAACGGGAAAATACGAAGCGTTCGAGCTTCGTGATGACGATATATCCCGTTTTGGCGGCAAAGGTGTTCTATGTGCTGTTGAAAACGTAAACCGAGTAATATCCGAGACTCTTGTCGGTACGCACTGCAGTTTGCATGCTGTTGATGCGAAAATGAAGGAAATCGACAATACGGAGAACAAATCGAATTTAGGTGCAAATGCGATTTTGGCGGTGTCGCTTGCCGCAGCTAAGGCGGCATCGTGTAATTTGGGCTTGCCGCTTTTCAGATATCTCGGCGGTATAAACGCTTCACGGCTGCCGATACCGATGATGAATATACTGAACGGCGGAGCGCATGCGGCAAACAGTATAGATATTCAGGAATTTATGATAGTACCACAGGGATTTGAAAGCTTTTCCGATGCTCTTCGTGCGGGATGCGAAATCTATCGGTCTCTCGGAAATATACTGAAGAAAGAAGGAAAGTCTCTCGGCGTCGGGGATGAAGGAGGATTTGCTCCCGACCTTGACGGAGAACGTGAGGCTATCGAATATATAATACGAGCAATTGCAGCGGCGGGATATGATACCGACAGGGTAAAAATCGCATTGGATGCGGCTTCAAGTGAATGGCAAAGAGAGGATGGAACATATTTCTTGCCTAAAAGCAAAAGAGAATACACTTCGGAAGAACTGATAACGCATTGGAACAACCTTTTGTGTGATTATCCCATAGTATCTATTGAAGACCCTCTTGGAGAAGATGACCATTCCGGATGGAAAAATCTCACCGAAAAATCGGGAGGTAAGGTCACGCTTGTAGGAGACGATTTGTTTGTTACAAATCCCGAAAAACTGAACTGCGGAATTAAAAGCAGAGAGGGGAATGCCGTTCTCGTGAAGCCTAATCAGATAGGCACACTCAGTGAGGCTTTGAATGTAATAAAAGCCGCCAAAAGGCACGGGATGCGTTCCATTGTGTCTCACCGTTCGGGAGAAACGGAGGATACGTCCATTGCGGATATAGCCGTCGGAAGCGATGCGGGGTATATTAAAACGGGTGCTCCTTGCCGAGGAGAAAGAACCTCAAAGTACAACAGATTACTCAAGATCGAAGAAACGCTCGGAAAAAGTGCGGAATACGGAGAATAAATATTATAAAATACTTGAAATCCGTAAATAAATATGATATAATTTCATAGTGACAGCAAGGTAAAGCCGTGCTGTCAGGTCATACCAACCGGGGAGGCAGCGGGTCCCTGCACCTGAAATCCGCTATAGCAGGGGT
>CAZCSZ010000293.1:0-1937 GCA_964501305.1 uncultured Ruminococcus sp. | reverse complement strand
TATGACCCCATATGCCAAGGGCGGTAAAATCGGTCTTTTCGGCGGCGCCGGTGTCGGTAAAACGGTAATGATTATGGAACTTATCCACAATGTCGCCGAAGCGCACGGCGGATATTCCGTCTTCACGGGCGTCGGCGAGAGAAGCCGCGAAGGCGTCGAACTTATTGAAGATATGAAGAAAAGCGGCGTTATCGACCGCACGATTCTCGCCTTCGGTCAAATGAATGAACCAAGCGGAAGCCGTATGCGTGTTGCTCTTTCGGGACTTACCGAGGCGGAATACCTGAGAGACGAAAAACACCGTGATGTCCTCTTGTTTATAGATAATATTTACAGATATATTCAAGCGGGAAACGAAGTGTCCTCACAGCTCGGCAGAATGCCCTCCGCCGTGGGATATCAGCCCACTCTCGCTCTCGAGCTCGGAGAGCTTGAAGAACGTATTGCAATGACCCAAAGCGGCTCGATAACATCCGTTCAGGCGGTTTACGTGCCCGCCGACGATTTAACAGACCCCGCTCCCGCAACCGTTTTCTCTCATCTGGATGCCACAACGGTCCTGTCACGTGATATTGCGGAACAGGGCATCTATCCAGCAGTTGACCCTCTTGCATCCTCCTCTGCTCTGCTTGACCCGCTTACAGTCGGAGACGAACACTTCAGGGTTGCCAAGAAAACCGAGGAAATTCTCCAGCACTATCACGACCTTATGGATATTATAGCTATAATGGGTATGGACGAGCTGTCCGACAGCGACAAAATCACAGTGTACAGAGCACGTAAACTCCAACGCTTTATGAGTCAGCCTATGCACGTGGCAAAAGCGTTTACTGGGGTTGACGGCAGGTTCGTTCCCGTCAAGGCAACAATTGAAAGTTTCCGCCAAATAGTCGACGGCGAAGCGGACGATATCCCCGAAGAGGCTTTCTTTATGGTCGGAGATATCGACGAGGCAAGAGCAAAAGCGAAAACGCTTTGATATTATACAAATAGCCGACAACGGCAAATATATGGCAATGTGCGCTGACAGCATAGCCCAATGCAATTAAATAATTCAAGGGAGGAGAGTATGGGAAAACTTCAAATCAGAATTATGACACCCGAAGCCGAGTTCTACAGCGGCGAGGCAGATTCAGCAGTGTTTACTCTGTCCGACGGTACAACCGAAATCCTCTACAACCGTGCCCCCGTAGCACTTGCACTCTCAAACGGTTTTATACGGATTAAAAACAACGGAGACGAACTCGATATCATGACCTCCGCAGGCTTTTGCGAGGTTTCTCACAATAAAGTTGAAGTCTTTGTCGACAAATGCGCGCTTTCCGAAAAGGAACTCTCCTTCGATGAGATGCAACACCTGTCCAAAATGGAAAACGAACGCCGCTCCGTTCTCGAACACAGACATACTAAAATCGAAATCGCCCGTGCTATCGCTATGGCTCGAAAAAAACATTAACCCCTTGCATAGCGTTGCCTAAGAGCATAAGCGGGGCTTCGCCCCGTACCCCATGAGCCTTTTGTAAAAGGCTCAACCGAAAACTTTATACAGTGGTTTAGTTACAGTGATGAAGTCAACTATGGCTTCATCACTTTTTTTACGGCTTTTTGGAAAAAGCCTTGCAAAAACTTTAAAACGGCTGTTGGGGTGTAGTTTTGGCTACAGAGATTATGAACACAATTTGACTTTGAGTGTAGGTTTTGGTTTTTTGCCGAAGTTTTGAAGTGTTATCACCTGTAGAATACAGGGTTTATCGGGTATATAAATGTGTGAACGTATTTTGAATTGAGGTTAATGTTTTGATTTTCGGCTTAATTTTGCCGACGGACACTAACATTATCCCTAACTTCACCCCACTTACCGACTTACACTCTATATCTATTTTATATCCATTAGACCGCTGAAGTTAATACACACCTGCGCCGAGCGGCACGAAGTG
>CAZCSZ010000292.1:0-1946 GCA_964501305.1 uncultured Ruminococcus sp. | reverse complement strand
TACCGACACAGCAAACGGTAATGTATTCTACGATTTCGATGCTGAATTGTATCTGCCTTACGCATCGGGTCAGGTTGTATTCCCGCCCCTTCTCAAAGTTATGGGTCTTGACTGCGACTTCGATAACTTCGCAGTCGGTTCTTCCGATTCCAAATGGACTACATTCCGTACGCCCGAAAACGATACTCCGGCAGTAGTTCTCGGAGACCTTAACGGCGACGGTGAAGTTACTCTCGGAGACTCTCAGCTCATGAAGAAAATCCTCCTCGGAAGCGTCACCGAAGCCGATTATGTTAAAGCAAATGCGGACTTCGACGGTGACGGCGAGATTACTCCCAGAGGCTCAAGAGCACTCAAAGCTCTCCTTATCTCTCAGTAATCAAACCACTTTAAAATTACAGGCATAGAGAATGCGCCCCGAACGGGATTCGTTCGGGGCGCACTTTTGCGTTTGTCACACAGTGCCGAACACGTATTTATCCATTCTGTGCAATGCCTCTCTCACCCTTTCAAAAGGCAAGGCAAGATTGATTCTTATATGACACGGACCGTTGAACATTTTGCCGTCTTGGAGTGCAACTCCGACGTCCCAGCACATTTTTTCGACGTCCTCAACAGTCTTGTTATGAGACAGACACCATTCGGTACAGTCGGCAAAAAGCATATACGTTCCCTCGGGCATTGAAACATCGACACCCTCAAAGTGTTCTCTTATATAACCGACGGCATACTCGACATTTTCGCTCAAAACAGCGCACAGTTCATCCGCCCATTCGGCGCCTTCTTTTCCGTAGGCTCCTGTCAGCGCATGCATTGAGAGTACGTTCATTTCATTATAATGGGACAGTGACGACTCTTTTTCAACCCTGTCGCGAAGATATTTGTTATATATTATATGATAACTTCCGACAAGGCCTGCGAGATTAAACGTTTTCGAAGGCGCATACAGTGCCACTGTCCTCTCCCGCGCATCTTCACTCACCGACTGAAACGGAATATGACGATTACCGAACAGAATTATGTCGGACCAGATTTCGTCGGATATGACATACACCCCGTACTTTGAAAACAACGCCGCGGCACGCTCAAGCTCCCACCTTTCCCAAACACGCCCGCACGGATTGTGAGGCGAACACATTATTGAGGCATGAATACTGTTTTCCGACAGCTTCTTTTCCATATCGGCAAAATCCATGCGCCACACTCCGCATTCATCCTTCACAAGCGGCGAGTGAACTATGCTGTAACCGTTGTTTTCAAGGCTGTGAGTAAAGCCTATATAAGTCGGAGAATGTACAAGAACTTTTCCGCCTGTGGAGCACATTACCCGAAGTGCACTTATAACCCCGCCGAGAACTCCGTTTTCGTATCCTATATGTTCCCTTTTGAGCCCTTTGACGCCGTTTCTTGTACTGTGCCATGATATAATCGAATTGTAATATCCGTCACTCGGAGAAAAATAGCCGTACGCGGGATGACTTGCTCTCTCAATTACGGATTTCACAATTGACGGGGCAACGGGAAAGTTCATATCGGCAACCCACATGGGGATTACATCGAAGCCCTCCTTCGGCGCATCCGGCGCAAAGCCGTCGCCGCACCCGATGCTGTCAAGTGCAATTGCATCCTTGCCTTTTCTGTCTAAAGCAGATGTGAAATCATGTTTCATATCTTGGTTCCTTTTCCGCAAAACTTTAGTTTAATCAATTCTACCACACCGTCCCGATTTTTCAACCCCGTTTTTACACACACTGGCTTTATTATATTTGCCTTGACATTTTGCGAAATTTATATTACAATATATAAAGAATTATAACGCCCGATACCGACTGATATTTTTACGCCGCAAGGGCTGAAAGAAAGGCAATCATATGAACGAAAAAAGAATTACCGAGCTTTGTGAAATCGCACGGAATGTACGTGTAGGCATAATAGATGCGGTACAC
>CAZCSZ010000291.1:0-1963 GCA_964501305.1 uncultured Ruminococcus sp. | reverse complement strand
GATAAAATATAAGTATAAATAATAAAAGAGACAATATCCTGTGATTGTCGGGAGGGGTAAATGGTATCTAAGCTTTCTATTAAAACTCTCGGAGCCGAAGAAATCGCGAAAGCGGTCGGCGGCAAACTTACCGTATACGGAACGGGAGAGGTGTCCGAGGTTACGAATATCACCTACGATTCAAGAGATGTAGGCGAAGGAAGCCTTTTTTGCGCCATAAAGGGAGAAAATGTCGATGGACATTCCTATATCAGGAGTGTAGTGGAAAAAGGCGCCGTTTTGATTTTGGCAAACGAAATACCCGAAGATGCAAGAGATGCGGGAAATTTTGCTGCGGTAACCGTTGATGATACCGTTAAGGCGCTCGGACTTCTCGCAGGGTACTACAGGGGATTTTCCAAGGCGCTTGTCATAGGCGTTACGGGAAGTGTCGGAAAAACGACTACGAAAGAATTCATATCGTGCGTTGCTGAAACAAATTTCAAAACACAGAAAACCGAAGGAAATCACAACAACGAAATAGGTCTTCCCATGACTCTTTTTTCGCTGAAACCCGATTGCGAGATCGCCGTGCTTGAGATGGGAATGTCGGCACGCGGTGAGATAAGCTTCATGTCGAAACTTGCAAGACCGGATATTGCGGTAATAACCAATATAGGCACGGCGCACATTGCAAATCTCGGTACAAGGGAGAACATTTGCCTTGCAAAACTCGAAATCACCGACGGAATGTCAAATGACGGCATTCTTTTGGTTAACGGCGATGAGCCGCTTTTGAACGACAAAAACCGTACTATTTCGCCCGCACCGAAGTATTTGGGCATTTATAACAGAAACGCAGATTACAAAGCGATAAACATAAGGAGCGGAACGGAAGGAACCGTTTTTGATATTCTATACTCCAATAATGCTGTTATAAACGTTGAAATACCCGTATTCGGCAGGCATAATGTATATGATGCGCTGATTGCTTTTACCGTTGGTACCGTTCTCGGCATTGAAGAGGCGAGGATAAGAATAGGCCTTCGTAATTTCATACCGACTGAAATGAGACAGACAATCAGTACCGTTGCGGGATTTACCGTAATTGAGGACTGTTACAATGCAAGTCCCGAATCCATGCGTGCGGCAATTGAGGTGCTCTGTTCTCTGGCGCAGAAAAACAATGCACAGCCTTGTGCACTGCTCGGCGATATGTTGGAACTCGGAGAGAACTCACGCTTTCTCCATGACCAACTCGGACAGTTTGCGGCTCAGATGAAAGTGTCGAAACTCTACTGTTTCGGCGAACTGGCCGAAACGGTGGCGGAAGCGGCAATTAAAAAAGGGGTGCGTGCCGACGGAGTATATGTTTGTTCGGATGTCGGTAAACCCGATGTTATGGCACGCATGATACTGTCTTCCATGAATCCCGGAGACGTTCTGCTTGTAAAAGCGAGCAGAGGCATTGCCGCTGAACGTATATTGAAAATAATCAAGGAAATGTCCTGATTTTAAATCGGACAGAAAGGATATTCTCAAATGTCGGAACTTCTTTTTTTTGCTGTCATTGCCGTTGCAACTTTTGTTATAACCGTGCTTATACTTCAGAGGCTTATACCGTATCTTAAAAGCAAGAAACTCGGTCAGCCGATTTTGGAAATAGGGCCGAGATGGCATAAAAACAAAGAGGGGACGCCTACAATGGGCGGACTGTCTTTCATTATAGCTTCGGTGCTGACAGGTACTGTATCCTGCATTGCAATCGGGATTAAAAACGGATTCAGGTCGGTTGTGCCTTTTATTCTTACCCTGTCATTTGCCGTGCTGTGCGGACTTATCGGGTGTATTGACGATGCGGCAAAGCTCCGCAAAAAGCAAAACGAAGGTCTTTCGGCAAAGCAGAAATTTGCTCTGCAGACAATTGCCGCTGCTTTGTATATTGTGGGTCTTCATTTTTGCTGTGACGTTACCACTTCCGTTT
>CAZCSZ010000290.1:0-1976 GCA_964501305.1 uncultured Ruminococcus sp. | reverse complement strand
GTATAAATATGAACCGTGGCACGTCAGATATTTTGGAAAGGATGTAGCCGAAAAGCTTTACAAGAGCGGACTTTGCCTCGAAGAATATCTCGGCATCACCTCGGAATACAACTATTAGTTTTTAAACGGCAATTGCGGCAAAACAAAACCAAAAGTCGAAAAAAATTAATAAAATATTCACATAACGCTTGACTCGGCTCATGTTTTGTGTTATTATAATGACGGACGGTATACACCGTTGCAAATTATATATGCGCGGAGGAAAACCATGAGGAAAAGCAGTAAACGCCCCGATTTCGAGTTTTGGATACTGTTCTTTTTCGGGATATTTATTTTTCTGTGTGGTATCGTTCTGTTTGCGCTCAAACACCGAAATACTTCTTTCTACTTCTATTCGCTGTCACTGTGTATTTTGGGAATGGTTTTCGTAATGATCTCAATGCTCGAAGCGATCAAGAGAAACAGAAAAACGGCCCTCAAGAGTACTGTCGGTAAAGGCTGTAAGAGGGAATAAACAAACTCTGCTCTTTTCCGAATGAGCTTCGACATAATGCAACGTCGCTTCCCGCACGCAAGTGCACTGGAGGCGGCAAGCACCGATGTTCCGAACCCGAATAACGAATTGTAACGTAAGACTGCCTTTGCGATATTTAACGTCGCAAAGGCAGTCTGCTTATTAGGTTAAGTCATATATCAATCAGCATAGATGGGGAATTTTTTGCAGAGAGCGGCAACTTCTCCGAGAATACGTTCTTTGGAATTCTCAAAGTCGCATGTCGCATCCTTTATAAGGTCGGCAATAAGACACATTTCGTCCTTACCGAATCCTCTTGTCGTTACAGCCGGAGTTCCCACTCTGAGTCCACTCGTTACAAACGGACTTGCAGGATCCATCGGAATTGCATTCTTGTTTGCGGTGATATGCACCTCATCAAGCCTATGCTCAAGGTCTTTTCCGCTTACGCCGAAATCACGAAGGTCAAGGAGGATAAGATGATTGTCCGTGCCGCCCGAAACAACTCTGAACCCGTTATCAATCAACTTCTCGCAGAGCACTTTGGAATTGTCGAGAACTTTTTGCTGATATTCCTTAAAGCTGTCGCTCAGTGCCTCTCCGAGAGCAACTGCCTTAGCGGCTACAATGTGCATGAGGGGGCCTCCTTGTGTGCCGGGAAATATAGCCTTATCAATTCGGCTCGCAAACTCTTCCTTGCACAAAATCATGCCTCCCCGCGGCCCACGGAGCGTCTTGTGAGTCGTCGTCGTCACGACATCGGCATAAGGCACGGGGCTCGGATGAAGTCCCGCCGCAACAAGACCCGCAATATGCGCCATATCAACCATAAGATATGCTCCTACGGAATCGGCAATTTCACGGCATCTCTTAAAATCTATAATCCTTGAATAGGCGCTTGCACCGGCAATTATAAGCTTCGGCCTCTCCTTCTTCGCAAGGGCCTCCATCTTATCGTAGTCAATCATTTCGGTAACGGGGTCAACGCCGTAGGACACAATATTAAAATACTTGCCCGATATGTTAACAGGCGAACCGTGCGACAGATGACCGCCTTCGGCAAGGCTCATTCCCATAACGGTGTCACCGGGTTCAACAAGAGCAAAGAACGCCGCAAGATTTGCGTTTGCTCCGCTGTGCGGCTGTACGTTCGCATGTTCAGCCCCGAATAGTTTTTTTGCCCTGTCCCTAGCAATATTCTCAACAACGTCAACACATTGGCAGCCACCGTAATAGCGCTTGGATGGAAAGCCTTCTGCATACTTGTTTGTCAATATACCGCCCGCAGCAAGCAAAACCGCCTTAGACACGATGTTTTCCGAGGCTATAAGTTCAATGTTATCCCTCTGTCTCGAAAGCTCCGCCTCACAGGCAAGCGCCACCTCGGCATCATAGTTCTTCAAATCTTCAAAGAAATTCATAAAGTCCCTCCAACATAAAATATAGATTAATAGTTCTAAAT
>CAZCSZ010000289.1:0-1978 GCA_964501305.1 uncultured Ruminococcus sp. | reverse complement strand
GTCATACGATATCATAATCCCTTCCGATTACATGATTTCGAGAATGATTAACGAAGATATGCTTGAGAAGCTTGACTTTTCGAACATCGAGAACTTCCGCTACATAAGGGATGACATGAAAAATCCCGATTACGACCCGACGGGCGAGTATTCCGTGCCGTACACATGGGGCATTGTCGGAATAATTTACAACACCGAAATGGTTTCTCCTGACGATGACGTCGAAACGTGGGATATTTTGTGGGACGTAAATTACGCAAACAACGTATTCATGTTCTCAAACTCCCGTGACACATTCGGAATTGCCCTCAAGAAACTCGGATATTCATTCAACACCGAAAACGAAGACGAGATAAATAAGGCGGCAGAGGCTCTCCGTGAGCAGAAACCGCTTGTTCAGGCTTACGTTATGGACGAAATATTCGACAAAATGGGCGGCGGAGAGGCGGCGCTTGCACCGTATTATGCGGGCGATGCGCTCACTATGATGCAGGACAACCCCTCGCTTGCGTTTGCAATACCGAAAGAGGGCACGAACATTTTCTACGATGCCATGTGCATACCCAAAGGTTCAAAGAACAAAGAGGCAGCCGAGCTTTATATAAATTATATGTGCGAAACGCTCACGGCACTCAAAAATATCGAATACATTATGTATTCAACTCCGCATACCGAGGCTTACAAATATCTTGACGAGGAAACGAAGAATTCTGTTTCGTACCCGTCGGACGAAGTTGTGGCCAATGCCGAGGTTTTCTGCGCCCTTCCCGACAAAACGACAAAACTTTACGATACGCTTTGGACAGATATTATGTCGTCGGGCAACACAAACCCCGTCGTCGTACCCGTCTTTTTGGGCGTTTGCATAGCGGCGGCAGTCGCAATCAATATTTTTAAGTACAGGAAGAAAAAAACATAAGGCAAACAGTATCTTTGCTCCGCTTTCCCGCCGGGAAGCGGAGCTTTTTGATGAAAGTTTACATGTCGGTTAGTAAATAGTATTGTAATCCGATTAAAAATGTGATATGATATACTTGTATAAACTTATATAAGAAAGGCTTGCGAAAATGGCAGTAATACCTTCGATTAACAGAACACCCAAAGAAAAAGTCGAAATGTCCGAGGATATGGCGCTGAAAAGAGAAAAAATCATCGCTTTGACGGCGGAAATCGAGAAGGCGGTAGTCGGAAAGCACAGCGAGATTGTAATGCTTCTCTCCGCAATGCTTGCGGGCGGGCATATACTCATCGAGGACGTACCCGGAGTCGGCAAAACCACACTTGCATCGGCGCTTTCGAGAGCCTGCTCTCTTGAATTCAGAAGAGCGCAGTTTACCCCCGACGTAATGGCATCCGATATAACGGGATTTAATATTTACAACCGCCAAAAGGAACAGTTTGAATTTCAAAAGGGGCTTGTAATGTGCAATGTACTTCTTGCGGACGAAATCAACAGAGCATCCCCCAAAACGCAGTCGGCACTTCTTGAGGCAATGGAAGAAGGACGTGTAACGGTTGACGGCAAGACGTACGATATTCCGAAACCCTTCTGCGTTATAGCGACACAGAACCCTGCGGGATACGTCGGAACATTCCCGCTCCCCGAAGCGCAAATGGACCGTTTCTCCGTAAGGCTCTCCATGGGTTATCCTACCGAGGACGAGGAGGTATCCATTATCCTTGACCGCAAGAACTCAAACCCGCTTGACAGCGTACAGCCCGTTTGCACGGCATCGGAGCTTGACGACGCATCGAAGGCGGCGGGAGACGTGCGCCTTTCAACGGAAGTCGCAAGATACATAGTAAGCCTTGTAAACGCCACAAGACAGAGCGAACTTACAAATCTCGGTGCAAGTCCGAGAGCGAGCATTGCACTTATGAAAATTTCAAAGGCATACGCTTTTCTCAAGGGACGTGACTACGTTGTATGCGAGGATGTTGCGGCAATATACAAGAGCGTCACGGCACACCGTGTAAT
>CAZCSZ010000288.1:0-1983 GCA_964501305.1 uncultured Ruminococcus sp. | reverse complement strand
GATTATAAGCGTAGATTTTAGCACTCTAATCATTCAAGTGCTAAAATCAAAGAAAACCGCTTTGTTGAAAAAAGGGGTGAAACGATGAAAACTCCACCGTCCGAGCTGTCTGAGAGAAAGAAGCTTATTCTGAAGGCTATTGTTGAGGCATATATCGAACTCGGCGAACCTGTCGGCAGTAAGTACGTAATGAATACGCAAGGACTCAACTATTCTTCGGCGACGATAAGAAACGAAATGGCGGAGCTTGAGGAAATGGGGTATCTTGAACAGCCCCATACATCGGCGGGACGTATTCCGTCGGAACTCGGATACAGGTTTTACGTTGATTCGCTGATTGAAGGATATGACCTTACTGCCAAGGAGATAGGTGAGCTTAAAAGCTCTCTTGCGCAAAAGCAGTCGGAACTTGACCACATTCTGAATACGGCAATGCAGCTTGCATCTTCGATGACAAACTACACGGCTCTTGCGGTTAAGCCGAGGCAGAAGGGTTTTACCGTTCGCAAATTCAATTTGATGAGCGTTGACGAACATGACCTTGTGCTTGTCATGGTAACGAGTATAGGCGAGGTCAAAACGAAGAATTTGAGAAGCGACAAATGCATTTCTCCCAAGGCGTGCCTTGCAATGACTGAGCTTTTGAACGAGCGGCTTGTGGGACTTCGCGGGTCCGATATAACTCTTGATGTTATAATGGATATGGAAAATCGCATGGGACCGTTCGATTTCATGGTATCTCCGATTGTGAAGGCGGTCTATGAAACCGTGAATAACGGCGGAGGCGGAGAACTTCGTTTTGACGGAGTCAACAGACTTCTCGAGTATCCCGACGTTTACAATTCCGATTCTCTTCAGGATATGCTGACAATGTTCGAGGATAAGGATGACCTTATTGAGGCAATATCGGACGAAAGTACGGAGCATGCCGAAGACGATAATGTCAGGGTCTATATAGGCAGTGAAAACGTCGTCAAGAACATGAATAATTCCACGCTGATTTTCAAACCTATAACAAAAGGAGGGAAAACAGTCGGTGCTATCGGGATTATAGGTCCCATACGTATGGATTATTCAAAGGTTATAGCTATGATTGATCAGCTGACGAAGGGTATAGACGAGATTATGAATGAGCAAAGAAGCCTGTCTGAGGCTAAAGACGGTTCGGAATAGAATCCGCGTCGTATAAAATATCTAATGAAAGGAAGGCCGGAATATGGCGGACAAAATAGACATGAATGCCGTTAACGACCCCGAACTCACACCGGAAACCGACAGCGTAAAAGCAGCGGATAATAGCGGACACAGCGAGGCGGACGGCGTAAGAAAAGATGGCAAGGACAAAAAACTCAAATCGAAGGTTGCATCACTCGAAAAGGAAATCGAAGCGCTTAAAGCGGAAAACGGACAGCTAAACGACAGGTATTTGAGAGTTGTTGCCGAGTACGATAATTTCAGAAAGCGCAGTCAGAAAGAGAAAGAAAGTATTTATTCCGATGCACTGTCCGACAGTGTAAAAGAACTTCTCCCTCTGTTTGACAATCTCGAACGGGCATCATCCTTTACCGAGTCCGACAAACTTGCGGAAGGGCTGGGACTTATTCTTAAAACCGTCCCCGAAGTTTTGGCAAAGATGAACGTCGAGTGCTACGGAGAAAAAGGGGATGCATTTGACCCTAATTTTCACAATGCGATAATGCATGAAGAAAACGACGAGTACGGAGAAAACGAAATCGTCGAAGTTTTCCAAAAAGGATATAAAACCGGAGATAAGATAATCAGATACGCAATGGTAAAAGTTGCGAATTAGATTGTCTGAAAAACGGTTATAAATCAAATCAAACAATATAATAATTAATATAACATACGGAGGATAAAGTTATGGCAAAGATAATAGGAATAGATTTAGGTACAACAAACTCATGCGTTGCAGTTTACGAAGGCGGGGAACCCACGGTTATCCCCAATCCCGAAGGAGCGAGA
>CAZCSZ010000287.1:0-1995 GCA_964501305.1 uncultured Ruminococcus sp. | reverse complement strand
GATTGTTATAGTGATTTCCTATTCTGCCGTCAAGGCATACGCCCTCGATAATGCTTCGGGTATCAAGACCCTTTATTTCGCAATACGTATCGAGTTCGTTGAAAAACCCGACACGAAGTGCAAGATAGGTATTTGCAAAGAGCTTTACTGCCTCTGCCTCAGTTGAATTCATTATGAGAACAGGTACGTCTTCTTTCAAGGCGCAGTCTTTCAGCATCGAAGCGAAAGCTTTGCCCGCAGCATTGGCATCCGGGTCGTTTTCGGCTATGCCGACTATTATTCTTGCGGGATGGAGGTTATCAAGCAGAGCCTTGCCTTCCCTGAGAAATTCCGGACTGAACATTATTCTGTTTGTCCCGTATTTTTCTCTCATTTCTTTGGCGAAACCGACAGGTACGGTTGACTTAATAACTATTGATGCGGTACTGTTGCAGCCTAAAGCGGCTTCGATAACGCTTTCAACCGATGATGTATTAAAATAATTCTTTTCGGAATCATAGTCGGTCGGCGTTGCGACTATTATGTAATCCGCATTTAAATAAGCGTTCTTCGCATCAACACTCGCAACAAGCGACAGGTCTCTATTTGCAAGATAATCTTCGATTTCTTTATCTGCTATTGGAGAACGTCTGCTGTTTATCATCGCTACCTTTTCCGCAACGATATCTACGGCGGTTACGTCGTTTTTTTGAGATAAAAGGACAGCAAGGGATAATCCGACATAACCCGTTCCGACTACAACAATATTCATTGTATCCTCCCTAAACTCCCATTTTAAGCATATTTCTTATCTTGCAAGTTGCCCTTGGAAAAATCAAGAACAGCCTGTACCACATTTTCTGTTTCAACGGCGTATAAGTGCACTTTTGCCATTCCTTATCCGCCTTCTTTGCTCTTTCAAAAAGGTCTTTAAGCAATTCGTTTTTCCGTTCATAATCGGATAAAGTCAAAAGCTGATAATGGTGCAAATAGCAACCGATTTGCTTTGACCTTGCAAGAGGGAGAAGAGAGGGATAATTTTCCGCCATGAAGTCGCTTCTCTCCTCATATGCCGAAACGGCATCCATTCTTTTTTCGGAATAACCGGCAGACATTATACTGCCTTCTCGCTGTGTGTAGAAATAGCAAGGAGCGCTTAAAGCCGAGACTTTCTTTGCTCTGCTGATTGCCTTATAGTTCCAAAAAACATCCTCGTGATATTTTCCCACAGGGAACATGATATCCGATACAAGTTCGGTCTTGTACAGCCTGTTCCATACAACCTGCTTCAGTACATCCTCGCAGATAATCGACTTCACGGCTTGCAAGTTGTCAAGAATATGTTCTCCGTCGGGTGTCAAAAGCCGTTCACGCCCGTCTTCCCAGACCATTTTAGCACCACAGCACGAAATATCGCTGTCCGTTTTCTCAATACTGTCAAGTAAGCGTTCATACATATCCGAACTTATGTAATCGTCGCTGTCGACAAATCCGATGTATTCACCGTTCGCGACTTTCATTCCGGCGTTTCTGGCATCGGACGGTCCTCCGTTTTGCTTGTGGATAACCTTTATTCTAGAATCCTTCTTTGCCCATTCATCGCACATCGAAGGGCACGAATCCGGCGAGCCGTCGTCGACAAGTATTATTTCGAGGTTCTTATATGTTTGTCCGACTATACTGTCAACACATCTGTCGAGATATTTTTCGACCTTGTAAACCGGTACTATTACGCTTATCATATTGTGTCTCCTTTGCGGATATCTTCGTTCTTAAAATTCAAAATTCTCCCCACTGTGTTTTCGGGTGAGAAATACTCTGTCGGTTCATTAACCGTATTTCCGACGTCACCGCATTTGATTTTTTCCATGGCATCCAAAACAGATTCCTTATTGTTATCGCAGAAAACAAACCTGTTAAACGGCAAGAAATAGTTGTAAATGGTCTTTTTCTCTTCATCGCTTCCGTCAAGAATAAAGAGAACGGTTTTTTTGCTTGCCGCATATTGATATACTT
>CAZCSZ010000286.1:0-2007 GCA_964501305.1 uncultured Ruminococcus sp. | reverse complement strand
TTCGGAATATAATATCTCCGACCGAAATAATCGATTCCTTATTTGCAATTGCAAGGCGTGCACCCGTTTTCGATGATGCAACAGCGGCAGGTATGCCCGCCATTCCCGATATCGCATGAACAATAATATCGGCGTTCGACTCTTCAATACAGCGTTCGATTACTCCTTTTCCGCCGACAACTTTTGTCTTTTCACCTGCCAAAAGAAGCGAAAGGTCAGCTGCATCCTTGCTGTCGGGAACGGCACAGCATGCCGCACCTGTTTTTCTTGCAATTTGAGCTAAAAGCTTTATATTTTTTCCACCCGTGATAAGGGTATATTCAATCCCTTCGGTACCGAGCGCATCGACGGCTTGTGTTCCGACAGAGCCCGTAGCTCCGAGAATTGCCGCTTTAACAGTTCTTTTATTCATAATTATAATCCGGTATTTTCAAAATAATACATCGACAATGATTACAATAACGAGAAACAGCGGTGCTGTGGGAATTACACTGTCGAATCTGTCCATTACCCCGCCGTGACCAGGAAATATTTTTCCGTAATCCTTTATTCCGTTTGTCCTTTTAATCGACGATGCAACGAGGTCCCCTATCTGACTTATCACCGCAATCATCGCACCGCCGACGGCAAATGACCACACGGGGATTACATCGGTATGATCAAAGAAGTTTCTTAAAATAATGCCGTATACCGTACAGAAAAACGTACAGAAAAGTGTGCCGCCGAGGCTGCCCGCTACGGTTTTATTCGGGCTGATGGTAGGGATGAGTTTTTTCTTTCCGAACTTGCGCCCTATAAGGTATGCGAAAATGTCGCAAAGAAACGGCGCCGCAACGGGAACGAGGAAGTAGTATACTCCGTGAGGTTCGTATCGGAGCAGTAGAATGGACGAAAAGCCCATTACTATGTAAACTGTCGTAACGAACGCCGTTGATACGTCGTATATATTTACACGGCGCATGTAAAACACATGAACCGCAAGCAGGTAAATCATCAAGAAGAACATAATAGAGCAAAACACAGAGAGAAATTCTCCTCTTGCCGTATCGCTGCTGTCCGCCATTCCGTCTATTATTCTGACAAGAAGAGGAACAGCGGCAGAAACCGCCAAGAGCGGCACCGACACAAACCATTTCTTCTTAACACCTATGCAGGAAAGCATTTCAAGAGTTCCGGTAAACGAGAGAAAAGCGACAACTGCGGGAAAAATCCATGTATCCGAAAAAATACATACGGGTATCGCAATAAGAATGAGTACCACACCTGTTATGGTTCTTTTAAGCATTTGCCACACCTCCGTACCTTCTCTTTCGCTTTGAGAAGGCAAGTACAGCCTTATCGACTTCTCTTTCATTGAAGTCGGGCCAAAGTACGTCCGTAAAATAATATTCGCTGTACGCCGACTGCCACAGAAGGAAATTCGAAGTCCTCATTTCTCCTGCTGTCCTCACAATTAAATCCGGGTCGGGACAGTGGGATGTATACAAATTTCGGCTTATATCCTCTTCGGTAATATGCTTTGCACCGTTTGAAACAAGCCTGTTCACAGCGGTAACTATCTCCGCTCTCCCGCCGTAGTTCAAAGCGATATTCAGCAAAAGCCCGTTGTTTTCGGTCAGTTTTTCAAGCTCAATGCATTTTGCCTCAAGCAAAGGTCCGAGAGCACTTTTTTCTCCGAGAAATACATATTTGATATGGTTGTCGCCGTCTCCCGCCTTTGCGGTATCGATATAATCGTCAAGAAGTCTCATAATGGCATCGACTTCGGTCTTCGGCCTTGACCAGTTTTCCGTTGAAAAGGCGTACACCGTCACAGTATCTATTCCGATGTCTCCGCAATATCTGACCACGGCTTTAAAAGTCTGTGCTCCGACAGGATGGCCTGCCTCACGCGGAAGAGAGCGTTTCTTTGCCCATCTTCCGTTTCCGTCCATGATAAAGGCTATATGACGAAGTCCCGACTGTTTGACAAGCGACTTTACAGCAGCTGTCTCCGCCTTATTACTC
>CAZCSZ010000285.1:0-2012 GCA_964501305.1 uncultured Ruminococcus sp. | reverse complement strand
GCCCTTAATCATAGCTTCGACAACATCCTCGTTAAGACCGAGGTTGAGGATTGTATCCATCATACCCGGCATGGACGCTCTTGCACCCGAACGGACGGAAACGAGAAGAGGATTTTTATCATCTCCGAATTTCTTTCCGTTGATTTCTTCCATTTTTGCAACGGCCTCAGTAACCTGCGCCATGATGGTGTCGTTGATTTTTCTGCCGTCTTCGTAGTACTGTGTGCACGCCTCTGTCGAGATGGTGAAGCCCTGAGGAACGGGAAGACCGATTTTGGTCATCTCCGCAAGGTTGGCGCCCTTACCGCCCAGAAGTTCACGCATGGATGCATCGCCTTCGGTGAACATATAAACATACTTTGTAGCCATGTTTTTTTGTGCCTCCGTAATATAAATATAAATTTTTGCTGTACTCCCCATATGCCTTGCGGCAACACCGTTTTGCGGCCGTTTTCGGGGCATGTCGGCAAGAGCACACCTAAATGTGCCCGCACTAACTGCATTATTATATCACATAATCATAAAAAAATCTATAGGTTTTTAATTTTTTGAGATTTTTATCGAAATCGAACTAAAAAAAGTGTGCAGAACCGTTGATTTTGTTAAAAGTTATCATAAAGTTCTGCCGTTTGGATAAAGCAGGCGCGGACCGTTTTCGGTTTTTAAACCAATACATGCTTTTTCCTTTGAATTTCCGCTGTTCATCATATGAGTTACTATTGACTTTTTGCGAAAAAATTGATATGATTAAACTGTAAAGACAGGCTTATCCGCCGTTATTAATCAGAGAGGCAATCATATGAACAAAATCGATGTACTTATTGTCGGTGCAGGTCCTGCCGGGATTTTCACCGCACTCGAAATGATAAAGAAGGGAAGCAAAAAGAAGATAGTTATAGTCGAAAAAGGCAGAGCTATCGAAAACAGAAGCTGCCCGAAAATCAAGACAAAGCAATGCATGAATTGCAAGCCGTACTGCCACATTACAACGGGCTTTTCCGGTGCCGGCGCCTTTTCCGACGGAAAACTCTCTTTAAGCTGTGAGGTTGGGGGCGACCTGCCCACTTTAATCGGCGAGGACGTTGCACAGGAAACTATTGACTATACTGACAGAATATATCTCGATTTCGGCGCCGACACGCACATCGAAGGAATAAGCAACACCGACGAGGTCAAAGAAATCAGAAAAAGAGCAATACAGGCGGGTCTTAAACTCGTCGACTGCCCCATAAGGCATCTCGGCACGGAAAAAGCTCAGGAACTGTATTATTCCATAGAACGTTATCTTGTTGAGAACGGCGTTGATATCTACTTCGGTTATGAATGTGTCGATTTAATACTCAAAGACAGCGTATGTCTCGGTATAACCGCCTCCAACGGAAAAGAAAACATTGAGCTTTTCTCCGATACCACCGTTGTGGCAACCGGCAGACGCGGAGCTGATTGGCTTGAAAAAATCTGCGCCGAACATAATATAGCACACGCCCCCGGCACCGTTGATATCGGCGTAAGAGTTGAGGTCAGAAACGAAGTTATCGAAAAAGTCAACGAAGTTCTTTACGAATCAAAACTTGTCGGCTACCCTCAACCCTTCAAAAACAAAGTCCGCACTTTCTGCCAGAACCCCGGCGGCTTTGTGGCTCAGGAAAACTACGACAACGACCTTGCAGTCGTCAACGGTCATTCCTACAAAGAGCTTAAGAGCACAAACACCAACCTTGCAATTCTCGTATCTCACAATTTCAATCATCCGTTCAATCAGCCTATTGAATATGCGCAAAAAGTCGGCGAGCTGACGAATATGCTCGGAGCAGGTCATATCCTCGTTCAGCGTTTCGGAGATATTCTCGACGGCAAACGCACATGGCCCAAAGAACTCGCCCAGTCCAACGTCAAACCGACGCTGCCCGATGCCGTTGCGGGAGACATAACCGCCGCAATGCCGTACAGAGCCATGATGAATATCATAAACTTTATTATTAACAGTATGATTACAAGCATTAAAATATTTT
>CAZCSZ010000284.1:0-2033 GCA_964501305.1 uncultured Ruminococcus sp. | reverse complement strand
ATTAATAAGTCTGTCTGCAACTTCGGTAACTCCGGTTTTTTTGATAACCGAATTTACCTCTTCTGCAAGCTTTGACTTTTCGATTTTCTTGGCTTTACCGACAAATGTGAGGTACTCACGCGGGGTCATATCTGTGTAAAGCGGCGGAATTTCGGGAAGATACCCTATAAACTGTTTTGCTTCAACGGCGTTTTCGAAAATATCGAAACTGTTGACGGTGACACTGCCGCGAGTTGCCGCAAGACAGCCCGTGATAATGTTCATTGTGGTGGATTTTCCCGCTCCGTTTGGACCTAAGAGACCGTATACGTGCCCTTTTTCGAATTTGAAATTCAAATCCTTAATGGCTGTAAAATTGCCGTACTCTTTGGTCAGGTTTTTTACTTCAATCAAAATTGTATTCCTCCTGTTTCGTAATAACGAATACCATAATTCAATTTTACTCTGTAATTATCGATTTGTAAAGTGATATTTATGTGAAGGTTGAATGTTTTTTGAGAAAATCGGTAATTTGATTTTAGTTTTTTGTCAAAAAAGAGGTTGCAAAAGTCTCTGTACTGTGATACAATATAGAATACCGAATTGTTTATTAACCGCTTTGAATATAGAAAACGCTTGCAAAGAGAGCGTCTAACCGGGAGAATGTTATGGGAAAGGATATAGGAATAGACCTCGGCACCGCAACGGTGCTTGTATATGTAAAAGGTAAGGGAATAGTACTTAAAGAGCCGTCCGTTGTCGCAATTGACCGCGATACGGGCGATATATTGAAAATAGGCAGAGAAGCACAGCAAATGCTCGGCAGGACTCCGGGCAATATAACGGCTATAAGGCCCCTGCGTGACGGAGTAATAAGTCAGTACGAGGTAACAATGCGTATGATTCAGCACTTCATAAAAAGAGCGTGCGGGTCAGTGACTTTTATACAGCCGAGGGTTATAATTTGCGTACCGAGCGGTGTAACCGAGGTTGAGGAACGTGCGGTAATCGATGCCGCAAGCCGTGCAGGCGCCAAAAAAACTTATCTTATTGAAGAGCCTGTGGCGGCGGCAATAGGTGCGGGGATAGATATTTCAACCCCCAATGGACATATGATAGTCGATATCGGTGGCGGAACCACCGACGTTGCCGTTATTTCACTCGGCGGGATTGTGGTATCCGACTCAATAAAGGTCGCAGGAGACAAGTTCGACGAGGCTATAATAAGATACGTGCGTAAGAAGTACAGTGTTGCTATAGGAGAGAGAACTGCCGAGGAAATAAAAGTCAAAATCGGCGGTGTGTGGAGAAGAGAAGAACCCCGATACATAAAAGTTAAAGGAAGATGCCTTGTTCAGGGATTGCCGAAAGAGGTCACTGTTTCTTCGGCGGAAATGCCTCGTGCGCTTGAAGAGCCGATTACGGCTGTTATCGAGACTGTTTGCGGAGTTATCGAAAAAACCCCGCCGGAACTTATCGGAGATATTTTGTATAACGGAATTGTCATGACGGGCGGAGGAAGTCTTCTTTACGGTCTTGACAACCTCATTGCCAACGTTACGGGAATAAAGACGAGAGTTGCGGCTAAAGCCGTTGACTGCGTGGCAATAGGAACGGGACTGTCGCTTGACCATATATCGACGATACCCGAGGGAGCACTCAATATTTCACGTCAAAGACAGCAAAACGGTTATTAACATCAAATAAGCCCGTGCAATCAAGCACGGGCTTTGGTATTTATAATTTGTTTTACCGATTTAAAATCTTCGGTCTCAGTTCTGAGGGTTTACCGCAATATTGTTGTCTATGCAGAATTTTTCGGCAACAGACCCTTCGGGACATATTACCGTAACGCCGGTTGTGCTGTTGAAAGCACTTGCGGAGATTTCGGTATTGGCTCCGTTAATATAAACTGTTGTCAAATCCGGACATGACGAAAGAGAATCTGCTGATATTTTACCTATTTTGTCCGAAAAGGTTACGGTTTTAAGTGCGGAACATCCGTAGAAAGTAGCCGCGTCGAGCACTTCAAGCTGTGCATTTACGGTAACCGT
>CAZCSZ010000283.1:0-2041 GCA_964501305.1 uncultured Ruminococcus sp. | reverse complement strand
TTTCTGTCCCAAATGTTCACCCCGTCAATGCAGATGTTTCCGCATTCGGGCTTTATAAGACCGTTCAGCATTTGAATTAAAGTCGACTTGCCGCTTCCCGTAGCTCCGATAATGCCCGTTACGGCACCCTTTTCAATACCGAGAGTAACGTTGTCGACGGCTTTTGTCTCATATGATACACCTTTGTTGTAAGTATAACTTACACCCTCAAAGCTTGCTATAAAACTCATTTAATGTACCCTCCGCAGACCAGTGCCCTCTTTATTTCGGCGGCACATTCTTCGGGTGAAAAGGCATCAAGCCCAACATCAAGTCCCGCATCCCGAAGCCGTTTTAAAAGCTCCGTTGTCTGCGGAACGTCAAGCCCCGCTTTATCCATCATTTCCGTCTGTACGAATATTTCCGACGGAGTCCCGTCGGCAATGATAAGTCCGCCGTCCATCACGAGAACGCGGTCGGCAAGAGCCGCCTCATTCATATAATGCGTTATCATGATAACGGTTATGCCCTCTTCCCGGTTGAGCTTTATAATACTGTCGAGAACCTCTTTTCTGCCGATAGGGTCAAGCATTGCGGTACTCTCGTCGAAGATAATGCATTTACGTCTCATTGCGATAACTCCGGCTATTGCAACTCTCTGTTTTTGACCGCCGGACAGCCTTGAGGCGGAATGTCTTGCGTATTTCTCCATGCCGACCGTTTTAAGAGCCTCATCGACCCTTTTTCTTATTACGTCGGGCGCAAGCCCCAAATTCTCGGGGCCGAATGCCACGTCCTCCTCAACTACGGTTGCGACAATCTGATTGTCGGGGTTTTGAAATACCATCCCGACGTTCTGCCTTGCTTTATATATCTCATCCTCGTCAATGCCTTCGGATGTTACCTCCGTCCCGTCAACTTCAAGCCTGCCGCCGTCGGGCATATTTATCATACACAGAAGCTTTGCCAAAGTGGATTTTCCGCTCCCGTTTCTTCCCAGTATTACCGTAAAAGAGCCCTCTTCGATTTCAAAACTTACGCCTCGAAGCGCTTTTACGTCATCCTCAGGGCGCTCGCCCTCATATGTGAAGGTCAGATTTTCGGCTTTAATTATGCTCATTCCAAATCCAAATCCTTTCTTTAACCGACTCTTTAAAAGCCGTTTCTAACTCGCTTTCAGTGCGTCAAAAACTCAAAACGTGCACTTGAACCCGCAGGAAGATACAGCGAACTTTCCGTTACTTTGAGCCCAAGCTCTCCCGTTTCGGTTTTTCCGCCTTCGAAAACACTCTTAGGGAGTGCCTTCGAGAGCATATATCCCATGGTTTGCGGGGAAAGCCCCGCCGTGTAGGAGTTTATAAGGAAAAACATCGGCTTTTCCGACAGAAGTTTTACCGCCAGGGAAATAAGGTCAAATGCGCAGTCCTCAAGTTTCCACACCTCGCCCGACGGCCCCCTTCCGTATGACGGCGGGTCCATGATTATCCCGTCGTAAACGTGCCCGCGTCTGATTTCACGTTCCACAAACTTCTTGCAATCGTCAACTATATATCGACAAGTCCCGTCGGAAAGTCCCGACAGAAGCATATTCTCTTTTGCCGCCTGTACCATTCCCTTTGAAGCATCGACATGACAGACAGCACCGCCCGCTTTGACGGCGGCAACACTTGCACCGCCCGTATATGCGAACAGATTTAGTATTTTCGGCTTCTCGCCGTTTTTTGCCCTCTCGGCAATTATCTTCGAGAACCAATCCCAGTTTGCCGCCTGTTCGGGAAAAAGTCCCGTATGCTTGAATCCCATCGGACGGAGTTTGAATTTCATTCCGTCATAACCTATACTCCAGCTGTCGGGCATATTGTTCACAACCCAGTTTCCACCGCCGCTTTTGGAACGTCGGTATACCCCGTCGGCACGTCTCCAAAGCGGATTTTTTCGCTCACCGTGCCATATTATCTGCGGGTCGGGTCTTATGAGAATGTATTTTCCCCATCTCTCAAGTCTTTCTCCGCCCTCGGCGTCGATAAGCTCATAGTCCTCCCATTTATCACTTGTCCACATA
>CAZCSZ010000282.1:0-2052 GCA_964501305.1 uncultured Ruminococcus sp. | reverse complement strand
AATCAATATCGTACTGTAAATGCTCTATCCTGATGCCTACCGAAAATGGCTTACATTCAACAGAAAAATCATTGTTTATAAGTGTTCTGTAAAAGTCTCTGGCACTGTGTCCCGTTGCAACTATCACGGCATCAGATGCAATAACACCGTCTTCGGTCTCAACGCCGCCTTCGAATACGTTAAGAACCTTTGTCAAATATCTGATTTCACCGCCGAGCCTTGTAATTTCATCATGAAACGATTTGACAACATTCCGTAAAATATCCGTGCCGATATGCGGTTTTGCTCTCGTCAGTACATCTTTCGGTGCGCCCATCCCGTAAAGCTCTTTCAGCACAGCATGAACATACGGGTCATTAATCCTCGTCGTCAATTTACCATCTGAAAACGTGCCCGCTCCGCCTGCTCCGAACTGAATATTGGTTTCGGTATCGAGAATTCCGTCCTCTTCAAAACGTCGAACAGCTTTCACTCTTCTGTCAACACAGTCTCCTCGTTCAAGAACTATGGGCTTATAACCGTATTTTGCAAGATACAGCGAGGCAAACATACCGGCAGGACCGAAACCTATAACAACAGGTCTGTAATTCATTTTATCGGTACCGCAAGTAAACTTAGGCGTTTCGTCTTTTTGAAGCTTGATTCCGCTTTTCTTCAAAGAATCATAATCGGCATTTTCATGAGCATTGACACTAAGGCAAACGGAATACACAAGTTTTATGTCGCTTTTCTTTCTGGCATCAACTGATTTTTTGTATATCTCGGCACCTTCGACCTTGCCTAGAAATTTATACCTTGAAACCTTTTTCTCGGCTTCGTTGACAGCATCGCCGTCAGTGCTGTCTATCGGCAAGTTAATGTTCTCAACAATAAGATTCACTTTTTTTATGTCCATATTAGGTCAATTGACTTTGACTTGTACCGAATAATCGCCTATTTCATAAACGCTCTCGGAGTTGTCCGACTTCACGCTGACAGTGGCAGGAACTTTAACTGTACCCGAATAATCCTTGGAATATTCGGAAACATCCGCGCTCAAATAAATGTTTTCGGATTCAATATTTGACAAAACAACCGCTGAACCTCTTAAAGTAACATCAACGCTTTCGGTTAAAACTTCATAAATATTAGAACCGGCTGTTATGTTGATATTCTTCACAGAATAAGTCTTCGGAACAGTTCCGATATGCTTAATTTCAACAATTACATCCTTCGAACCAACAATTGAATATTCATCGGTATCTTCAAGTGTATACTCGGACTTTACATCACCGGAAATCGATTTTTCGTCAATCTGCGCGACTGTAACAGACTCAATTTGTGAAATTTTCGACGGATCTCCTTTAACCGTGATCTTCGCTGGTTCAAATTTGATATTCACGTTTTTGTCGTTGTAATATCCGTAAAGATATGAGAGCGTCAACGGAACTTCTTTTTCAAGGAAAACCGGCAATGTAACTTTGACGTCACTTCTTGACAGCTTTATATACGGATTTTGTACAGTGTTTCCGTCTTTGTCTATCAAAGCAAGGGACCTTACCGAAGTTGTAGTTTCATCGATTATACCTAGAGATGAGAAATCAGCCTGTACCGATGCATAATCAATCGTATCGATTATATTCTTAGGTCCCGTGACAATTACGGAGTCGTATTCGGCTGTGAGCTCACCGTATTCAAACTGATTGCTGTAATTGGCGCCGATTGCTTTTGCACGTATTTGAAATGTTTGTGATGCTTTTTCGTCAACATAAACCGTTATATCGTTGTAATCGGTTTCTTCAAGAGACAAGCCTCCGGGAAGTGTAACGTTAATCGGGACTCTGTGTTCGCCCGCTTCGATTATACCCGCAAGGTCAGCACTGATTTTAATATCTTCAGCAGAATATTTATTAATAGTGCTTCTTTTGCCGCTAACCGTAACATCAACCGTAAAGCCGTAGCCGCTGTAAACATAAAGGTTTCTTTCTTTTTCAATAACCGAAGTGTTTGTCAAAGAAACCTCAACATCGGAAAAAATCTCCGTGTAATCAGTGCTATCAACCTGCATAACGT
>CAZCSZ010000281.1:0-2066 GCA_964501305.1 uncultured Ruminococcus sp. | reverse complement strand
GGATAGAAGAGCTATCTGCTCGTTTATTTCTTTGAGCCTGTTTTGGATTGTGGGTGAAGAGAAGGCGTAGAACCTTGCAACTTCGTCTCCGATGGCGACTTTTGTGCCTGAATTAACAGAAGGAACAAGACTTCCGTCTGCGTCGGAAAGAGCGGCTTCATATCGAAAAACGCACCCCTCGCCCGAGCTTTTTTCATAAACAGTAAACGGTTCTGCCAACTCGCATTTGGCATTGGTCGCAAAGAAACGCCATGCCTGATAACCTACGTAAAAGGCGAGGGCAAGAGCAAGAATTGACCCGCCGATTCTCAGTAGAATTCCCTTTAAATAATCTTTGTCGAAACGTTCGAGCATTTTTACCTCCGAAGCTTTGAGCTTTCGGCTCTTTTAAAAAATATCTTTTCCTATCGTACCGTCCATGCCGATAATGTTTGCAAACGGGGCACAGTTGCCTTCGTCGGGACGGCATGTGAATACAAACGACTGAGGAAAATTTTTTGTTGCCATTGCCGAGAGCAGCCCACTCAGCCTTTTTGTGTCTATTCTCGCAAAACATTCATCGAAAATAAGCGGCGGGGTACTGTCGGGGCACATTGCCAAAGAGAGTGCCACGCGAAGGCATATGTATGCCGCATCCTTCGTTCCTTCCGAAAGAACATCGACTGACTTCTTTTCGTCGCTTACAATAACCGAAAGGTCAAGACTGTCTCCGGACGACAGTGACGAGTACTTACCCTCTGTTATACCGCTCATCATTTCGGCGGCTTTTTCGGACACCTTCGGCATTATGTTGTTTCTCATTTTGTCCCCTGCTCTTTCAAGAGCTCCATAAGCCAAAACAAGCGCTTTGTGTTTGAATGAAAGTTTTGAAATCTCGGCTTCAATACAAGATATCTTGCTCGCGGTTTCGGCGGGAGAGGACCCTGCGGCACGGAGAGAGGCAAGTTTCTTTTCGAGTTCGGCTTCTCTTACTCTGAGAGCCTTAACTTGACTTTCGGCAAATAACTTCTGCCTTGTCGCCTTGTTGTATTGGTCTTTTGTCATGGCGAATATTTTCTCGCTGTCGAGATTTTCGAGAGCGGCCGCCTGTTCTTCATCCGCTTTGGCACGTTCTTCTTCGCCAACCTCTTCAAGCAAGGCGGAGAGTCTGCCTTTTGCTCCTTCAAGTTTTGCACCCATCGTTTCACGGCGAATGCAGATATCCTCAACTTTTTCCCGTGCTTTTGCCAGGGCATCGAAAACGTTTTCTTCGGTTATGCCGAGATTTTGAGCATATGAAAATCCGTTGTCGATTTCCTCGTCGTGGCGTGTTATGACTTTGTCCAGAAGCTCATCGATCTGAGAGGCCTTGTCAAGAAGTTTTTTCGTATATCGGAATTTTTCACGCCTTGATGTTGCAGCCGCTTCGAGCAGGTCTATTTTATCAACGCCGTATTTTCCGAGAAAGCCGATGTATTTTTTGTCGACTCTGATAAACAGGAATAATCCCGCAGCCGCAAGAGTGAAAAATACAGAGGAGAGAATAATCAAACCGGTAAAGACACTTGCTGCCGCTGCTTTCATTGTGGCGCCGAACAGAATGAGGGCGCCGAAACCGACTATGGAAAAAGCAAGAAGCGCGCAGGAAACGGACAGACAGAAAGCCGAGAGGTTTTTGAATTTAATGGCTTTTTTAACTGCTGTTTCGCAATCTTCGGGTTCTTCGGTATCACGTCCTTCGCATTTTTCCTCAAGCTCTTTTCTTTTCTCCGAAAGAATATTAATATCTCTCTCGGTATCTCTGACGGCACCTTCGCAAAGGTCGATTTTCGCAAGGAGACTGCGGTCTGCCGCACAGTCAAGCCCGGACAGCTCTTTTTCTAGATAATTGACACTTTCTTCGAGCCCCTCTATTTCTTTTACCCTTGCGCCCGTGCGTACGGCTTCATATGCGCGGCAAAGCGCCGCAAGTTCGATTTCTTCCTGCTCACGTGTTTTAATTTTGGCTTTAATGTCCGCAAGAGTACCTTCGACATCGACGATTTCCTTTGAAACGTCACGGCTTTTTTCAAGCAGTTCTTCAAGCT
>CAZCSZ010000280.1:0-2069 GCA_964501305.1 uncultured Ruminococcus sp. | reverse complement strand
ATTTCGGGAGAATACAATGTACCGTGCTGTGATGCATGGCACATGAGCGGTATTAACCGATTTACATGGAAGGTTTTTGCCAACTCACCGACGGCAACACGCAACGACTATGACCCCAATTTGGAATACACGGCGCCGTATCCGCAATACGCCGACCAGGCTCATATGAACGATGCGGGATACGCAAGGCTCGGCTCGTGCATTGCCGCCTTTGCGGAAACGGTATAGTTTCTTGCGAAAAATTCAAGGAAAACGGATTATATATATCAAAGATGTCGTAAAACAGCGGTTTTGAGAGGTAGAAATGCGTAAAGCGGAAAGAACGGGCGGTTATATTTTATGCCTGGCTTTAAATTTGCTTTTAAATGCAGACGGGCTGATACCCGCCGCAATTCTGCTTGTCCTGCATTTTCTGCTTCATATATCCGTATGGTGGGCGTTTGCCGCCGCCGGTGTATGGTTGCTGTATACTGCGCTGTGGACGGCGTTTATCGGGTATGCAAGTGGCTGTTCAAACGAACGTGACATACCTAAGGAGAACAAAAATCCGTATTCGGAGAGAAACTTATACAAATGAGACTTGCGAAAGCAGTTCATGATAAATCAAACAATACTATAATTAACTCGAAAGGAGTCTTAAGATGGGACTGATTAAAGCAGGAATAGGAGCACTCGGAGGTACACTTGCGGATCAATGGAAAGAATTTTTCTACTGTGAGGCACTGCCGAAGGATGTTTTGATGAGGAAAGGCGAGAAGAGGATAAGCGGTCGTTCCTCGAATACAAAGGGCAGTGACAACATAATCACCAACGGTTCGGGTATAGCCGTAGCCGACGGGCAGTGTATGATAATCGTCGAGCAGGGGAAAGTAGTCGAGGTATGCGCGGAGCCGGGTGAATTCACATACGACACGTCGACTGAACCTTCGATCTTTTCGGGAAGTCTCGGAGAGAGTATAAAGCAGACATTCAAGACGATAGGTAAACGGTTTACATACGGTGGAGACACTGGCAAAGACCAGAGGGTGTACTATTTCAACATGAAAGAGCTGATTGATAACAAGTTCGGCACACCCAATCCGATACCGTTTCGTGTAGTAGACTCCAAAATCGGTTTGGATGTAGACGTATCGGTACGCTGCTCGGGAGTATATTCATACAAAATCGCCGATCCGCTTTTGTTCTACACGAATGTATGCGGTAACGTAACGGATGAATACACACGCGATGAGCTTGACAGTCAGTTAAAGACGGAGTTTATAAGTGCATTGCAACCTGCGTTCGGTAAGCTGTCCGACATGGAAATGCGTCCGAATCAAATACCGGCACATACGACTGAGCTTGAAGATGCAATGAACGTATCGCTTTCGGCAAAGTGGGGAGAGCTTCGCGGGCTTAAGGTAGTCAGCATAGCACTCGGTTCCGTAACATTACCCGAAGAAGATGCCGAGATGATAAAGCAGGCACAGCGCACGGCAATTATGAGAGACCCCACAATGGCTGCGGCAACTCTTGTAGGTGCACAGGCAGATGCAATGAAAGCAGCGGCATCGAACGAGGCAGGCGCCATGACCGGTTTTATGGGCATGGGTATGGCTATGAATCAAGGCGGCGGAATGAACGCTCAGAATCTGTTTGCGATGGGTCAGCAGCAACAGCAACAAGCACAGCAGACACAACCTGCACAGGGTGCATGGACTTGCACGTGCGGCAAAACGGTCAGCGGAAAATTCTGCCCCGAATGCGGTGCAAAGAAACCCGCCGAGCAGGACGGATGGACGTGCGCTTGCGGAACCGTTAACAAAGGTAAGTTCTGTTCGGAGTGCGGCGCTAAAAAACCTGCCGGTGCACCTCAGTACCGTTGCGATAAGTGTGGATGGGAACCCGAAAAAGGGACAACACCTCCGAGATTTTGCCCTGAATGCGGCGACCCGTTCGACAATGGAGATATCATATAATAAAGGAGAAACAGCATGGGTTTATTCGACAAAAAATATTGCGATGTATGCGGTGAGAAGATAGGATTTTTGGGAAACAGGAAGTTAGAGGACGGAAACCTTTGTAAAAAC
>CAZCSZ010000279.1:0-2087 GCA_964501305.1 uncultured Ruminococcus sp. | reverse complement strand
GCTTACAACGCGGGGATACGAGAAAACGACTTTATAACAGCTGTAAACGGAATAGCTATCGAAAGTGCGGAAATATTTATAAGCAAAGTCGAAGAAAGCAAGGGGCTTCCGCTTGCAATGGATTTCAAAAGAAACGGAAAAATCTTTTCCGTCAGTGTTACACCTGTAATTTCAAAAGATGACGGAAAATACAAAACGGGTATGTGGATTAAAGATTCGACCGCAGGTATAGGAACCGTGACTTTCATTGTACCCGACACTAAAATGTTCGGCGGCCTTGGGCATAGTATATACGACAGTGAAAACGGTCAAAGTGCGAGCATTAAAGGCGGATATATTACGGAAGTTGCAATTGATTCGGTGAAGCAAGGAACGCAAGGAGAACCGGGAGAGCTCAAAGGTACTTTTTCCAAAGAGAAAATAGGTTCTCTTAAGCAGAATTCAAAAGTCGGTGTTTTCGGATTTTTCACGACTTTACCGAGTATAACAAAGCAATGCAATACGGTGAATGTAGCAACACCCGACGAAGTCAAGACAGGTCCGGCAAAAATAAGATGTACTGTCAGTTCCGACGGCATTCGCGAATACGATGTCAGCATAGAAGAGAAATCAATGGATGAACCTACGAACAAAAACTTCGTCATAGAGATAACCGACGAAAACTTGATTGCGAAAACAGGCGGAATAGTTCAGGGAATGAGCGGAAGTCCGATAATTCAAGACGGAAAGCTCATAGGTGCGATAACTCATGTGCTTATAAGCGAGCCGAAAAAAGGTTATGGTATTTATATCGGCAATATGCTCTCTCAAATGTCCAAGGTCGCATAGCTTTTAATTATCCCACCTCTAAGTGGGATAATTTTACGTTTGAGGTATTATTTTAGACTCTATAAAATGCATAACATCACGAGCACTGCGGCAATACTTTAAACAGTAATTTGCAAGGCGGTGAGTCTTTGTACTACAATAAAGTTGAGATATGCGGTGTCAATACCGCTGATTTGCCCGTTCTAAGTGACACAGAGAAAAAAGAGCTGCTCCTTAAAGCCTCAAAAGGTGACACTTTGTCGCGTGAGCGTTTGATAGACGGCAACCTTCGCTTGGTTTTAAGTATAATTCAGAGGTTTTCAGGTCGAAACGAAAACCCAGACGACCTATTTCAAGTCGGATGCATCGGGCTCATCAAAGCGATCGATAATTTCGATACATCACTTGACGTAAAGTTCTCAACTTATGCGGTTCCGATGATAATAGGAGAAATACGCCGTTATCTTAGAGACAACAACACAATACGTGTGAGCCGTTCGGTACGTGACCTTGCTTACAGAGCATTGCAGGCAAAAGAAGAACTTCAAAGCGAACTTAACTGTGAACCGTCAATCGAACAAATATCAAAAAAACTCTCTGAGAGCGTCGAAAACGTTTCGTATGCAATGGAGGCAATAGTCGAGCCGATGTCACTGTACGATCCCGTTTACAACGACGGCGGGGACTCCGTTTTTGTGATGGACCAAATAAAAGACACCGGTAGCGGTGACGAGAGTTGGCTTGAAGATATAGCCCTTAAAGAAGCACTCAAAAAACTCGGTGAACGTGAGAAGAAAATAATAGAAATGCGGTTCTTCGAAGGACAAACACAAATGGAAATCGCGAGCGAAATAGGTATATCGCAAGCGCAGGTTTCCCGACTAGAAAAAGGCGCTATTGAACGTATTCGAAAGCAAATGTAAGCAGTCTTCAAAGCCGTATTTTATCAGTACATTGAAATACAGAGTAAAAAAGCGAACAAAAAAAGAGAGCAATCGCTCTCTTTTTTGTCCAGCAATCAGTCGGCAGCGTAAACGCTGGCCTGTTTTCTGCCGTTGGAAATATGCTCAAATTTGACTTTGCCGTCAATAAGAGCAAACAGAGTATCGTCAGATCCTTTACCGACATTGTTACCGGGATGAATCTTTGTGCCTCTCTGCCTTACGATAATATTACCGGCAAGTACTGCCTGTCCGTCAGCTTTCTTTACGCCGAGACGTTTTGACTCACTGTCTCTGCCGTTCTTAGTCGAACCGACACCTTTTTTATGAGCAAAGAAC
>CAZCSZ010000278.1:0-2097 GCA_964501305.1 uncultured Ruminococcus sp. | reverse complement strand
ATTTATATGTCTTTATTAATAATCTCATCGCTTAGCTTAAATATTTCACTTCTGTATTTTTCTTTGCGAATATTCAGAATACGGCGGTAAAGGGGGTAGTTGAACGCCGCCATTGCAAGACCTATGACTCCTATTATCACAGCGGGAGCCGTCACTCCCGTCATTCCGAAAGCTGCACCCGCTTCGGTCATAATCAGACTCATACCGCTTCCGGCAACAAGCGCGCCCACACTGCCGAATACGTAAGCGAAGATGTTAGCGGGACGACGCACCCGCTTGTCAAGTTTACGCAGAGCATCAAGCTCGGTAACCTGCTTTTCGGTGTACTCTGCACGGAGTTTCTGTGCGATAAACCTACTGTCATTTCTGTTCATAATAAATACCTCTCTTTTATATAATCTCTTTTTTGGTTTAGTTCGGTCAGGGCTTTTCGCGGTAATCTCTTGCCGTTCTTTCTTTTGCCCCGTCCGATTTTGTGATTACATTATACCACCCGCTTGTTTGGGATTTTTTTCGGAAATGTTTATGAAACGTTATAAAAAAGCTTTTTCCGTTTTTTCGAGCGCGGCGCGGTTTGATTTTCGAAATTTCACAAAATGTATTGACAAACGTAACGCTTTAAAGTATAATAAAAGAAAGACACCGCACATTTTTGCGACTGTGTACTACCTGTCGGCGCAAGAAAAATTTCAAAAAGGAGCATTTATGAAAACACCTATCAAAGAATATATCTGTGCAAAAAGAATAATCGACGTTTGCGGCAACGCTGTCGGAGCGGAAAATTTTATTGAAAACAAGCAAAGTTTCGTTTCATTTGACGGCTCACATTCCTGTATTCTGAAAAACGAAAACGGAAATCACGCCTCTGTTTTAATCGATTTCGGCAAAGAAATGAGCGGCGGCGTGCGCATAATAACCAACTATTGCCGGGACGCAAGCAAGACGGCGAAGGTTCGTCTCGTTTTCGGAGAATCGGTTTCCGAGGCTATGTCGGAGCTTTTCGGCAAAAAGAACGCCACAAACGACCATTCCCCGAGAGACCTTGAGGTCACTCTTTCGTTTATGTCCACGCTTGAATACGGTAAAACGGGCTTCCGCTTTTTAAAGCTTGAGCTTCTCGGCGACAATGCGGAAATAAGCATCAAAAACATTCTCGGAGTATGCGAGCTTCCGAACGAGGAAAGACGCGGATACATTAAAACAAACGACGAAAGATTTAACAGCATTCTCGAAACGGCGTTTTACACCTGTCAGCTCAATATGCAGGACGGTTACATTCTCGACGGAATAAAGAGAGACCGTCTCGTTTGGTGCGGAGACCTCTTTTCGGAGATACTTACCGTTTTATATACCTACGGAGACGCGGAGCATATTCCGAACGCGCTTGAATTTTTAAAGACGACAACTCCCGCCGGTAAATGGATAAACACTATGCCGTCATATAACGCCTGGTGGATTTTGAATATCTGCACCTATTGCAAATTCACCGGAAAAATGGATTTCTTTAATAAAAATCTCGATTACGTAAAGGAATTAACGGATAAATACGATGCCTGTATCTCCGATAGCGGAGAGATACGCTTCTCCGAAGACGGCGGCGGCTTCTTCCTTGATTGGCAGACCAAGGCCACCCCCGACGAGGTTCCCGGCACCGCTCTGCTGATTTTATATACGGTTGACTGCCTCAAAGCCTTCACCGACAATGCGTATCTTATCGAAAAATGCGAAAAAATCCGTAAAAAGCTTGAAAAATACATATATGCGGAAACGAATGCAAAGCAAGTCATAGCATTTCAGGTGCTTTGCGGAAACAGAGATGCAAAATTAAAGGAAAAGCTCGAAAACGGCGGCGCCGCGGGCGTTTCGACGTTTATGTCATACTTTATATTAAAGGCTCTCGACCTGAGCGGAAGCGACAAGGCTCTCGCCATCGCCAAGGAATACTACGGTGCTATGCTCGACAGAGGCGCAACCTCCTTCTGGGAGGATTTCAGTATGGATTGGCTAAACGGAAGCGGAAGGATAGACGAAATCCCGAAGGAAGGCGAAAAAGATCTGCACGGCGATTACGGCGCGTTCTGCTACAAGGGCTTCCGT
>CAZCSZ010000277.1:0-2103 GCA_964501305.1 uncultured Ruminococcus sp. | reverse complement strand
AATCGAGCATTTTCTTGATTTCAATAGGTGCTGGTAATACTTCAGGTAAAGAAATATCGCCATTTCTCGAATTACTTAAAGTTGTTTCGGTAACAGGTTGGAGGTTGAGGTCCTCTATAATGCTGTTGCACACATCGATACATTCGTTACAGATAAATGAGCCTGTTGACGAAGGTATTAAAAACATTACATCATTCTCGCCTCTTCCGCAGAAATTGCAACGGGGAGTTGAAGGATAATCGGTATTGCTCATCAATAATTCCTTTCAAATAGTAATTAAGCTCTGTTGGTAAAAACTTTATCTATAAGACCGAATTCTTTTGCTTCTTGCGCCGTAAGATAATTGTCTCTTTCACATGCCGCATGCATTTCTTCGTATGTGTGACCACTGTTTTCGGCCATGAGCCTTTCAAGCTTTTCTCTAGTTCTGAGAAGATGGTCGGCGTGAATTTGAATATCTGTTTGCTGACCGCTGAGGCCTCCGCCTATAAGAGGCTGGTGAATCATAATTTCACTGTTCGGTAAAGCTATTCTTTTGCCTTTCGCACCTGAGGAGAGTAAAAAAGCACCCATTGATGCAGCCATTCCGACGCAAATTGTCGAAACATCGCACTTTATATAATTCATTGTATCGTAAATTGCCATACCGTCAGATATGGAACCTCCGGGCGAATTTATATAGAGAGAAATATCTTTGTCGGGGTCCTGAGCTTCGAGGAAAAGGAGCTGGGCTACTACAAGAGATGCTGTAACGCTGTTTACATCCTCCGAAAGGAATATTATTCTGTCATTCAGAAGTCTGGAGTAAATATCGTATGAACGTTCGCCTCTGCTTGTTTGTTCAACGACCATAGGTACTAATGAGTTTTTGAATTCTTTCATCGGGGTAACCTCCGTTAGTTGATTGTATAATATTTTGTTCGAATATGTCGATATGGGATAAGTTTAACATACCGCTGCAATTTGCAGCGGTATGTTAATATCAGCCTTCGGCTTCTTCTTTGTTTGCTTTAGCGTTTGTTTTCTTTGCTGCTGTTTTTCCTTCGGTGCTCTTTGTAGCTGATTTTGAAGTTTTCTTGGCAGTTGTCTCACAATCAGCTTTTTTGGTTGTAGCCTTTTTAGCGGGGGTTTTCTTGGCTTCAGCTTTCTTTTCGGCTTCGTCGCTGTCCGCTTTTTTAGCGGCCTTGCGGGCTGTTTTTTTGGTTATTTTCGCTTCAGCTTTAACAGCATCATATGCTTTCCTGAGAGAAATATCGGTTTTGATACCTTCTTCGGGAGCTATGTTCTTGATTTCTGTAATATCCATGCCGTAAGTTTCGGAAAGCTTTTTATATTCATCTTCGATTTCAGCGTCAGCTACTTCGATGCCTTCAAGTTCCGCGATTTTTTCAAGAGCAAGACGCGTCTTAACCTGTTCTATTGCACGTGGGCGAAGCTCATCTCTTGCGGAATCAAGTGTCATACCTGTGTACTGTAAGTATGTTTTGAGGTCAAGGCCTTGCATTCTAAGGTTATTGTCCATGTCGCGGAGGCAGTTTTCGGTTTCTTCGTCAAACATACACTCGGGAACATCGGCTTCAACAAGGTCTACAAGAGCATCTGTAATCTGATGTTCGATTTCATGGTCAGCCGAATGTTCTTTTCTCTCAGTAAGTTTAGCCTTGATGCTTTCTTTATATTCATCGAGAGTATCAAACTCGGATGCAAGTGTTGCAAGTTCGTCGTCAAGTTCGGGAAGCTCTTTAACTTTAAGTGAATTGAGTTTAACCTTGAATACAGCAGGTTTGCCCTTGAGGCTGTCTTCGTGATAATCTTCGGGGAAAGTGACATTTACGTCAAATTCATCACCTATGTTTTTACCGACTATCTGGTCTTCAAAAGTGTCAATAAACGAATGAGAACCTAGCGTGATTTCGTGCCCTTCGGCTTTTCCGCCGTCAAATGCTTTGCCGTCTACAAAACCTTCAAAGTCGATATTTGCGATATCGCCCGATTCAGCTGTTCTGCCTGTTATATCTGTCATTCTTGCATTGCGTTCACGAATACTTTCAAGTTCGGCGTTAACTTCTTCGTCTGTAACCATCGTGTCGGGTTTTGTAGCTT
>CAZCSZ010000276.1:0-2105 GCA_964501305.1 uncultured Ruminococcus sp. | reverse complement strand
TCTTTATAGATTTTAGTCCTTTCTACTATGTCACAAAGCATACCGTTATCATCGGTGACACATACACCGCGTGCAACACTGCCTTTATCTGTGAGTGTATTGCCGAGTCTGTAACCAATCATGGCATAATGCTTGCCGGCAGTCTTCTCAGCTTCTTTAATAAATTCGGCAGCTTTTACGTAAGCGTCGCGTCCGTAAAAGTCATCGGCATTGATAACGGCAAAACTGTCACCTGCAATTACTTCTTCGGCACAAAGAATCGCATGAGTGGTACCCCACGGTTTTACACGTTCGCTCGGAATATCAGAAGGGTCAACGAGATTGTCGAGAGACTGAAAAGCATATTCAACTTTGATTTTGTCTTCAATTCTCTTTCCTATAGTTTCTCTAAAGCTGTCGTAATTCTCTTTCTTGATAATGAATACAACGCGATCAAATCCCGCTTTCAAAGCATCGTATACGGAAAAATCAATTATAAATTCACCATTTTCGGTGAAAGGATCGATTTGCTTCAATCCGCCGTATCTGCTTCCCATACCCGCTGCAAGCACCAATAAAGTCATAATAATACCTCGCTTAATAAATATAATTTATTTTCGTAATTTATTTTACAACATAGGTAGAACTAATTCCACTGATATCAATAGTTTTTACAATTTGTTAACATATAAAACCTTCTTGCTTATTGACCTTATTCCATGAATAAGGTATAATAGTGTTGTCTCATATGAGACAATTCGGAGTGATTATGAAAAACTATCTTAAAAACTTATTCCTCTTTCAAAACTGCTCTTTTGATGATATTGACAGAGAATTAGAGGTAACCGAGCGCGCCGTTCAGCTGACGTTTGATGAAAACGAAATAATCTTAAGCTATGACAAAGGCGAGCGTGGTATATATGTAATCATCGAAGGAACAGCCGAGGTAATATCGGCAAAAAAGCACGGGGTTGTTTTAAGACGAATGGAATCGGGCGATACATTCGGAGCCGCATCCGTATTTTCCGTCGATAATTTGTATATGACATCTGTTAAAGCACAAGCAAAATGCAAACTTATTCTTTTAAAGTGCGAACTCTGCGAAGAGCTCGTTCTGAAGAACGGTTTCATCGCAGAAAATCTAATACGTTTTCTGTCAGGAAGGGTTGCCTTTTTGAACAGAAAAATTTCTGCATTTTCAGCAGGAAACGCAGAAGAAAAGACGGCCATATGGATTTTGTCTTTACCCACTAATAAAAACGGATATAAGACGGTGTCAAATTACACACAGGCTGCTCAGTCTCTTTGTCTCGGGCGTGCTTCACTGTACCGAGCACTTGAATTATTTGAAGACAACGATATAATTTACCGTGAAGGAAGAAATATTAAGGTTTTGGATGCAGAAAAACTCACTTCCCTTTTCTGAGATTATAATTTAAAAGGAGAAATACAATGAAAAAATTCATCTCAATACTACTCATCATCACAATGCTTACAGCATTGATGGCTTGCGGAACAACAACATCTTCAAATGATGACAGCGATACCGCAAGTGACACTACAATTGACACAGCAATTGATTCCGCATCAGAAGGGCTCGCGCTAAAAGTACTCACATTAAAAGGCCCTACGGGTATAGGCATGACCAAAATTATGGAGGACTGCGAGCAGGGCACATCCAAAGTTAATTGTGACTTCACAATAGCATCTTCACCCGATGAAATCAAAGGTAATATTATTCAAGGCGATTTCGATATTGCAGCTGTTCCCTCTAACCTTGCTGCCGTTCTCTACTCCAAGAACCCCGAAACAGTCAGAATAGCGGCAATTAATGTATACAGTGTGCTTTATATTTTAGAGAACGGCAACACGATTACATCAATTAATGACCTTGAAGGAAAGACGCTTTATGCAACGGGTCAAGGTTCAACACCCGAATATATTATTAATTATCTTCTTGATAAATACAACGTCAATTGCACGGTTGAATACCTTGCCGACCACTCCGAACTCGCAACCAGGATGATTTCGGGAGAGATTTCGCTTGGTATGCTTCCAATGCCCAATTCAACAACGGTTTTAATGAAGAATTCCGATTTCAGAATTGCACTTGACCTTGGAGATAT
>CAZCSZ010000275.1:0-2113 GCA_964501305.1 uncultured Ruminococcus sp. | reverse complement strand
TGTGGGAAGCGGTAATTGCCGATGTCGGCGTATCCGTCATTGCCATAATCAATTCCCTGAGGCTACTGAAAAGCAAATAAACGCACTCTATTACCTGAGTGGTAATAAATACACCACTCCTCGAAACCATCAAAACAGCCACTTCACACGCCTCAAAAGGGGGTGAAGTCAGAAGGCTGTCAAATAGAATCGGCAGAGTTTATCCTGCCGATTCTATTATGACTTATTCCGATGTTATCGGTCTTTTTACTGTTCTTCAACGGGGAATTCACTTATACTCATTGAAAGATACTTCTGAATGTATTTCGCATCCTGTACTGATATTATTCCGTTTCCGTCGACGTCAGCCGCCTCAAGCGATATTTCATCTTCGGTAGCGGAACTGGCTATGTACTTCAATATAAGTTTTAAGTCTTTTAATGTGATATCATCGTCGCCGTCGGTATCACCGTATTTAACAGCCGGCAATTCGTTCCATACAGCAACGAAAGCAAACGCTTCGTTCCCGCCGTCCTTATTAATTACGGAAAGGTCCAATGCAAGCGTATCTCCGCCATTGTAGGTTTTTTTCGCACCTGTACCGTCACTAATCCATGCACCGCTTGTTGAAAGATATTTACCGTCCGACGCTCTCTTCAAATTCCACGTAACAAATTCATACCCATCAGCCGTAGGAACGGTCTTGCTGACCGTCAGCGTACCATAAGGCTTAAGTGTTGAGGACTGTATTGAATGCTATACAAAGATTGGTTCTGTCGGTATTCGTAAGACCTGTTAGTAAAGATTCATCTTCAATATCAAAGAAAATGGGATACTCGAATCGCTTTCCGCTGAGCCACGATACAACAGTCGACACTTCGCTCTGTGTCTTTGCAACGGTCGATGCATAAGAATAGTAGTAAACGCCGAGCGGCATTCCGGCTGCTTTCGCATTGGTGTAGTTTTTCTCAAAGTACGTATCTTTACCTTTGGATATACCCACTCTCAAAATTGCGAAAGATATGCCCGATGCTTTTCTTTAGCCCAATCGATTGTGCCCTGATATGACGATACGTCAATGCCGTAAATCTTCATGGCTGCGGCAGTTGCCGTAGAGGCGGCAAAGCATACTGCGGTCCCGAGCGTTACACGCACGAGAAAGAGAGATATCAGTTTTTTGAATGTCATATGTATTTCCTCTTATTTAAATTATTTTCATCTATATGTTTTTTGATTTTTGAAAGAAGCATATCAAGCGCAACGGGATTTCTGCCGCCTTCGGGAACTATTATGTCGGCGTTTTTTCTGCTTGGCTCAACGTACTTTTCGTGCATTGGCTTAACCGTGGTTTCATATTGTTTTAAAATGCTTTCAAGGCTTCTGCCGCGTTTTCTCGTATCGCGTCTTATCCGTCTTATAAGACGTGTATCGGCATCGGTATCGACAAACACCTTGATATCCATGAGGTCACACAGTTCCCTGTCCTCGAATATCAGAATACCTTCAACAATTATAACCTTTTTGGGGTAAATCCTCTTCGTTTTTTCGCTTCTGTCGTGAATTGTGTAGTCATAAATCGGGCAGTCCACATAATGTCCCGCTTTAAGGCTGCGCAAATGTTCTTTCATGAGTTCGGTGTCAAAAGCATCGGGCGCATCGTAATTTAATTTCGTTCTTTCCTCATAAGTCAGTTCATGATGAGCCTTATAATAATCGTCATGAAGAACAACGGTAACGTCGTCACCGAACTTTTTTGTAAGCGCTTTTGTAAACGTGGTTTTTCCGCTTCCCGTCCCGCCGGCGATACCTACAATTAAAACGGATTTCACAGTACTCACCTACCTTACATAACAGTATCTATTACTACCGATTTCTTTTCGGTTTCGTAATCAGTGACAGTGACGGAATCCCGATACATACAAGACGCATCTTCAAGAAGAGACGACTCAGACGTCATAAGAGTAGCCAAGACTTCGCCTTTGGCAACCATGTCGCCGGTTTTCTTTTCAATGATAATTCCCGCTGAATAATCTATCACATCGTCCTTTTTGAGCCTTCCCGCGCCGAGCCTTGATGCCGCAAGACCGATTTTTTCGGTATCCATTCGGCCGACAAATCCGTCTCTGTCGGAAAT
>CAZCSZ010000274.1:0-2117 GCA_964501305.1 uncultured Ruminococcus sp. | reverse complement strand
TGAGGACCCATACAACTTCGGTTATGCACTGAGGACTCTTTATGCGACAGGTGCTGACGGAGTAATTCTTTCGCCTCGAAATTGGCTCAGTGCCGCAGGTGTTGTGTGCCGTTCGTCGGCAGGCGCATCAGAAATGCTGCCGTGCTATGTTTCCAAGCCGGAGAATGCGGTATCGACATTCAAAAGCAAAGGCTTTAAAATCTGCGCCGCGGGGATAAGAAATTCAACACCGTCGTTTGATGCGGATTTAAAAAAACCGATTTTCATTACGGTAGGCGGAGAAAAACGCGGTATTTCCAGTTCACTTCTCTCGATGTGCGATCTTACGGTCAGACTTGAATACGGCAGAGAATTCAATGGTTCCCTTTCCGCGGCAAGCGCCGCTTCGATACTCGCATACGAAGTTTTAAGACAAAACAGGACATAATAATCATGCTCCCTTTAGGGAGCATTTCTTTTGGCAGCAGAACCATTATTTATATATCATCAAATCACAAATCAGTGATAAAATAACTTTGCAAACGCAAATACAATCAAACGGAGGAAATCATGAAAGATATGCACGGTGAGAGCAAGATGAAAGTCGTAAAAAGCGTTGCGGCAGGTATTGTCATAGGAAGCGCTGTATGTGCTGTTGCAATGGGTTGCGGAGCCATGAAGCCGAAAAAGAAAACTGTGAGATATAAAGCTGTAAATGCACTTGATACAGTCGGAACCATAATGCAAAATATAGCCGACTGTGCGCGGTAAAAAAACTGCAGGATAACCTGCAGTTTTTTTGTTAGATATCCATTGTGGCGAGAAGTTCTTTCAAGCTTTTGAGGTCATCGGCGGTAAGAGTAATTCCCTTTCCCATTCTCTCGTGGTTCTCATCCCACGTACGAAGGTCATAAACAGGTTCTCTGTTGTTCCAACTGATGAGGTTAAGCTCTTTAATCCAACCGTTGTTGGGCTGTGAAACCACACCGATAGTTTTGACGATGTCGTACTTGAATTCGGGCATTTTTGTTCTCCTTTATATAATTATGAAAAATAAAATATGATTTTCCTTTCGCAAGGTATCATTCAAACGTGAAAAACGCGGGCAGTCCGTCGCTGTATTTAACGGGGTTTTCGCCTAATATAAGAGGCTTTATATAGTTAACGCATTCTGATGTCACGTTATTGCCTTCGGCGCTTATAAATTCGCTCGGTACACATTTAACAGCATTTGCGATACCGCTTATTTTTCTCGGTTCGTATGTTACCGAGTAAGGACTGTCTGAAGTTCTGATTATAGACATCATAGAGCCACTCTCGCCGTTAAGTGCGGCAGAGGCGGCGGCATTGCCGACGCCAAAAGATTCATTGATATCCGTCTTAGATGCTATGTGCGATGCACATCTTTGCGATATATTGAGTTCTACGGAACGAACCTTACATCCAATTTTTTCTTTGACGAATAGTTCGAGTGCTTTGCCTGTTCCCGAAAGATACTTATGTCCGAAAACGTCGGATACGCCACTTTGCGTACCTTCCCCGACATAATGTCCGTCAGCACAGCGAAGTCCTTCGGATACTGCTATAACTACATTCGGATGCTTTGAAAGTGCGCATTTGACATCTTCAAGAAAACTGTCAAACGAGAAATCACGTTCAGGGAGATAGATATAGTCGGGGCCGTAACCCGTAATACTCTTGCAAAGTCCCGCGGAAGCTGTAAGCCATCCTGCATCACGCCCCATAATCTCCACAACAGTAACGGCAGGCACTGTATAGACGGCGCAATCACGGATAATTTCGCAAAGTGATGTAGCAATATATTTTGCGGCTGAGCCGAAGCCAGGAGTGTGGTCTGTACAGTCAAGGTCATTGTCAATGGTTTTAGGTACACCCATAATATTCATTTTCCACGTGCTCAAATCGGAGTACTCGGTGAGCTTTGATACCGTATCCATTGAATCGTTTCCGCCTATGTAAAAGAAATATCTTATATTATACTTCTCAAAGAGCAAGAACAGGTTCTCGAAAAACTCAGGATCGTCTTTAGGAGACGGGAGTTTCTTTCTGCAAGAACCGAGAGCGGAGGCTGGAGTTGAGGAAAGAAGGCGAAGCTTATCTGTATCGGGGGCATTGTC
>CAZCSZ010000273.1:0-2121 GCA_964501305.1 uncultured Ruminococcus sp. | reverse complement strand
GATTACAAATCAGCTGCTCTGCCATTGAGCCACACCAGCACATTTCTTCATGACGCTCATTATTATATCATAAGGATTTGAGCTTGTCAACACTTTTTTGAACTTTTTTCGAAAAGCGCCGCAAAAAGATTTTTGAAGGCCGTCTGCTTGCGAAATACGTGCTTTCGCTGCGTTAACTTTTCAAACGGATATGAGATTATTACATAATTAAATATAACGCGCGGTATATTAAAACCGAATGCGTTGTTGTTATAAAGGAGATACAATGAACGATTACTTTATTTATTACGGATTTGCTGTAATAACACTTGCAATCACGCTCGGAGCACAGTTGTTTATTTCGTGCGCTTACTCAAAATATTCAAAAAAGCCCTCGACACGCGGGCTTACAGGTGCTGAAGCGGCAAGACTTATGCTCAACCGTCACGGTTTAATCGACGTTTCCGTTTCCGAAGTTTCGGGGACTTTAACCGACCATTATCACCCAAAGAAAAAGCAGGTTAATCTATCCTCCGCTGTTTTTAACGGCACATCGGTTGCCGCTATTGCAGTCGCTTGCCACGAGTGCGGCCATGCTCTTCAAGATCAAACGGGATATGTTTTTATGAAAATACGCGCATCATTGATACCCGTGACACGCATTTCTTCGTATCTCGGATACATTGCTCTCGCAATAGGGTGTCTTTTTGGATCGTATCCGCTGATTTATGTAGGGATAATCGCAGAATCGGCAATACTTTTGTTCCAACTGGTCACTCTTCCGGTTGAGATTAATGCCTCCCGACGTGCCCTTAAAGAGATTAAGTCCTCAAATTATTTGACCGGAATCGAATATCCCGGCGGGAAGACAATGCTTACAGCCGCCGCTCTTACGTATGTTGCCGGAGTACTTGCGGCACTTTTGCAAATCATAAGGTTGCTTGCGATATTCGGAAGAAAAAAGTAACCGAGCGTATGTTTTTGATATGTACCCCCGAGCGAAATGTCTCGGGGCGTTTGTTGTTTAACGGAATCTCTGTTGCGCCGTTTTGTATTGATTGCATTGAATCGGGCAATAATTAACACAAAACATCGGGAGGATAAGACGGTGTGCACAGCGGTAACTTATAAAACAGACGACCTTTACTTCGGCAGAACCTTGGATTTTGACTATTCGTACGGAGAAGGAACGGTTATCATACCGAGAAATTTTCCGCTGAAGTTTCGAAGATGCACTGACGGTATCAAATATGCAATTATGGGAACGGCTCTCGTCTCCGACGGATTTCCCTTGCTTTTCGATGCTGTTAATGAATGCGGTCTGTGCGCAGCAGGACTAAGATTTGAAGGTAATGCATATTACAGAGATTATTATAAGGGCGCTTGCAACATTGCACAGTTCGAATTCATCCCTTGGATACTGGGAATATGCAACAGTGTTAAAGAGGCAAGAGCCATTTTGCCGAATATCAATATTACAAACGAAGCTTTCAGCGAAAGTCTTCCTCCGTCACCCCTTCATTGGATAATAGCCGACAAATATGAGACCATTACCGTGGAATCGGTAAAGGACGGTATTAAGGTATATGACAATCCCGTCGGCGTACTTGCCAACAACCCTCCTTTTGAGGGACAAATACTCAACTTGTGCAATTATATGTTTTTGTCGCCAAAACAGCCGAAAAACCGCTTTGGAGAGGCTCTGAAGGCGCAGAGCAGAGGCATGGGAACATTCGGATTGCCGGGGGACTTGTCATCGCAATCAAGATTCGTCAGAGCGGCATTTGCAAGACGGTTTTCGTACTCTGCACAAAGCGAAGACGAAAGCGTATGTCAGCTATTCCGTATTCTTGATTTCGTAAGCCAACCTCTTGGGTGCTGTGAGATTGAAAGCGGTGGATTGGAGTATACCGTATACACATCGTGTTACAACGCCGATAGAGGAATATATTATTTGAAGACCTACTACGGCAAGCGTATTACAGCAGTTGATATGCACAAATGCGATCTGGATGGTCAAAATCTTACTGTATTTCCGCATATATCCGGAGATGTCGAATTTCTAAACTGAGAACTTATACAAAGATGCCCAAAACCCTCAAAGACGGTCGAATAAAAAGGATGTGTTTTTGAATTTACAAA
>CAZCSZ010000272.1:0-2134 GCA_964501305.1 uncultured Ruminococcus sp. | reverse complement strand
CCCCGCCTATGGGGACGCTCCATTCGGAGTGTCGCCCACAGGCGGGGCGATTTTTGCGAGGGATGCAGTGTGCATTGGCGGGCAGTTGCCCGTCGGCTTTCACGGGTGAAACCTTGCTGCGTCGAAGACGCAGCCCGCTGTAACCCGACTTAAATATAAGGAGAAAGAAGAACCAAGAATGAGGAATCCTGCTGTAATCTGCTTTAAAGTTTCGGATTGAGTCTTACGGGAAAAGGTCAAGAAAAAAAGCGATGAAGTTCAAACTAACCTCATCGTTTTTTCGTCTCGGCCTTGTTGCTGCCGGCATGTGTCGCTCGGCCCTTGATTTTTGCCTTGGGTATAAGTTTTCCCAAGGTGGGGAAGGAGGATGTGAGCAAAACAGGGTGTCTTTCGTAATACAAGCCGAAAGCCGCCTCGGAAATCGCAATGCATATGATGAAAGAATACATTGATTTCGGGGTTATAGTAGGAATATCAGTGAGCCCTGTTATTATAAATGCCGTGACGAAGCACTCAACGGAAAAGCCGAGCTTCGGACAGCTTGTTCTTCTTATGAGATAGAGACCCTTCTTGACTGTACGGGCAAGAAGCCACAGAAAAGCGCCGAGAAGTACAAACCCGCCTTCCATCAAAGTTTGAAGGAAGAAGTTGTGAGTATTGAAAACCGTAACTCCGGAGTTCATGATGATATCACGAATCGTAACATATCCCGCACCGTAGCCGAATATGGGCTTCTTTGTGATAAGGCCTATGGCAGTAAGCCACGTATCGAAGCGAAGTCTTGACGACTCCTCGACAGCCCCTTTGGTTAAAAGTGACTGTACATGTGTCATGATATAATCAAGGAGTGAACCTTGATAATCGACGCTTTGCGCAGAGAAGTCGGATATTATCCCCTGTATGAATTCACGGACTTCGTTTATTGATAAAAGTCTTGAATACACTGAGGAGGGAATAAGAAGTATTACTATTACCGCCGCAATAAGAATAAATCTGAGTTTCTTTATATGGTAGAGGGAATACGCAAGCAATATTACGATAAGTGCGAGGTAAACGCCTCTTGAAAATGAGAACATTGTGCCGAGAAAAGCTATCGGAACGAGTATTCTCGAAACATTGTGCCGCAAATCATGTCGGTGACTGCAACAAAAATACAGTGCGAACGGGAGAAGCATTGCCATTGATTCAGCGAATACATTCGGGTTGCAGAAGGTTGATGAGGCTCTTTCCCCGACAAAATAGTACATCTGCTTTCCGAATAGTCCGAGAAATGCATCGTCGAAGTAGCGCCAGAATGCAAGATGAATATCAAATCCGAGGGTCGAGCGTATAAAGAACTGTAAAAACGCAATAAGACCGTTTGCCGCAAGCGCTATCGTGAATGCCCATATGGCTCTCTCAAGCCGTCTTCTCGTTGTTATCACGGTGACAAGCGAAAGGTATATGAGGCATGAGGAGAACCAAAGACCTATTGATTGAAGTGTTGAGAATTTATTCGGTGAAATTAGCGTACCCGCACTTAAAATCATTAAAATCAGAAGCATAGGTTCGCACGTTGTGCCCGCAAACGGCTTTCGCCTTGAAGATGCGGCATCGCGCAGGGCGGAGACAGTTGCGAGAATAGAAAAGGCGGGGGCTAAGTACTCGGGTACCAAAAGAGTCAGTGCTATATATGCGACCGTGCGTATCCACGGAGTTTGCATTTCACATTTTACCGACCTTAGAAAGCCGACTTTTTCCGTATTTCTCACCTCTCTTTCAAATAGTTGTGAGTTTCGTTTCAAGAAGGGGGGTGACTATAGAGTGTCTCTGTATCTGTCTATAAAATCCTGCAAAATCAAAGTTGCCGACAGCTCATCGACTGCCGCTTTTCTTTTCTTGCCCCTGACATTTTGGTCCGAAAGAAAGCGGTGTGCCGAAACGGTAGTCAGCCGTTCGTCGTAAAGTTTGACTTCAATACCCGATATTTCGGATAGAAGCTCGGCAAATCTCTTGCACTTCTCACTTCTCGGCCCTTCCGTTCCGTTCATGTTAATCGGATTTCCGACAACTATCATCTCGGCCTTTCTTTCTCTTGCGACAGCTGATACCGCCTCTGCGGTTTTCCGCATTCCCTCGCAGGTAATACATCCTG
>CAZCSZ010000271.1:0-2145 GCA_964501305.1 uncultured Ruminococcus sp. | reverse complement strand
TCTGGAGCTCCATTGCGGCTGTAAGCGCACTTTCCATAGTACTGTTTATCATAATGTACAGGAAGAAGAAACAGTACTGATTTTGCATTGTGTAAACGACGGTGATCTGTACCGTGCAGCGACGAATAGGAATAATACGACATGGAAACAACATCTGAAAAAGAGTATTTCGTATACATGATAAGATGTGCGGACGGCTCGCTTTATTCGGGTATTACAACGGATATTAACCGTCGATTTGCAGAACATGTGTCCGGAGGCGGAAAAGGGGCGAAATACACCGCTTTTCATCCTCCCGTCGGCGTTGCGGCACTTTGGCGAACAGACGGAAAAAGCAATGCATCGAAACTTGAATACAGGTTGAAGAGACTTTCGAAATCCGACAAAGAGAAACTCTGCTTGAATACTTTTGAAATCGGTGATTTTATCGGTAAGGATACCGATTGTTCAGCATATATTCCGTGTCCTGTGCCCGAAAAACTCAAAGTTTAATAAAAGAAGGCTGTTCTCGATGACGAGAACAGCCTTCTTTTGCGGTTGCTGCAATTAATAAATAACTTATACATAAATAAATCAAACGGCCCAAAACACCCTTTTATTTGTCTGAGAAGACCGGCTCGTCGTATTTGGAAAAGGAGTCACTCATATAATCATTATAGAACATATCTATCATTGCGTAATACCTCTCGTGTCCTCTCCAACCTTGGTCAACGGAACCTTTTCCGTAATTGACTATAATCGCGTTGGGATAAGTTTTGCGAAGTAAATCGACGTCGGTCTCGGAAACCGAAACGTGTTCCATCCACAGCCGCTCAAGAAGCGGCAGATCAAGAAGCGGTGTTATATCTTTGATTCCGTAATTGTAGCTCATATTAAGATCGACAAGCTCACGGCATTCCGCAAGCGAAGACAGGTCTGTTACACGGTTGACGAAAAACTCAAGATAGTGAAGATGCTTTAACTTCGAAAGAGGAGATAAGTCGCTTATCATATTGTCCGCAAGAATCAGCACTTTGATTTTCGGCATATATTCGGGTATACAAGAAATATCCGTCAGTGCTTGGTGACCGAGGTCGAGAGCTTCGATATCGGGACAGTATTTAAGCACTTCGATATCGGCAGAGGTCAGACGTTTGTGGTCGTAGTTTGCAATAAGGACGGAGAATGCCACGGCATCGGTTCTTACCGACCACTGTCCCATGTACACACGCCAAACAAATTTTATATTGGGGTACTTTTCGCAAAGTGCCGCCATATCTTCGTTGGAAACGTAACAGCCGCACATTTCGATTTTCTTTAAGTGTTTGAACGCTTTCAAAACACGCTCAAACGCCTCAAGGTCATATATCGGCGTAAAGTTCAAATCAATAAAATCGGAGCTTGTTGAAATCTCTTTTCCGGCAACGGTCAAAGTTGTTACAAAATCGATTCCGGGAAATCTTTCACTCAGCAAAAGTTTCGTTTCTTCATCGGTTACGGCGCCTTCCAAAATAACTTCCTTCAAGTCCTTGAAAAGAGTCAACATGTCGAATATGTCCTCGCCGATTTCAGTATCGGAAAGGTCCAGAGAAACCGAATTCTCACGAACCCATTTTCCGTAAACATTGTATTCGGTAACACAGGAAAACTCCACGTTCGGAAAAGCACTTTTGAGGTTTTGAACTTCGTCATATTTTAAAGTTTTGTCCCCGAGATTTACCCTTTTGACGTTTTCGAATTCGGAAAGCCCCGATGTCAGTTCTTCAATTCCGAACGGCTCGGCAAGGGACAAATCTATTTCCGTGCTGTCGGCGGGAAACGTCATACCGCAAAGACGCTCATACAAGCCGTAATCGAACGTTATGTCGGGAAATATGCTTGAAAGTTTTGCCGATTGTTCGGGGTAAACCGGAAAATTTCCGAGATTTACATGCTTTAAAAACGGAAAATTCTCAAGTGATGTGACAAGAGTGTCAAAACCCGTTATTTCGTTGCCGTCAAAGACAATTTCGACTTCATTTGCTTTTATTTCTCTTCCGAACACATCTATTTGCCGTGATAGGTAAAAGGCACAGCACATTACGGCAAATACAAGAAGCGCGCTGATTGCGGCGAATACTTTTTTCATATAAGATACCTTTATTTAGGCGACGGCGGGTAAATCAC
>CAZCSZ010000270.1:0-2157 GCA_964501305.1 uncultured Ruminococcus sp. | reverse complement strand
ATTTTTATGCCTTCATAAAGTGCGTCGTCGTCGTTTTCAGTCACAACGCCGTATTCGTTGTTTTCGCCGAGCATTTCCTTCATCCCGGATACCTCGACCGTGCAAACGGGAGTTCCCACAATCAAAGCCTCGGTGGCAGCCGTGGAAAAGCCCTCCGAATAGCTTGAACATACAAACAAATCGCAATTTTTGACGTATTTATAAGGATTTGTCTTGTAGCCGAGAAAAACTACTCTGTCTTTAATCCCGATCCCCTCGGCAAGAGCACAAAGCCCCTCTTTTTCAGGCCCTTCACCAAGCAAAAACAAAGTTACGGGGCAGCCTTCGTCGCATAGCTTTTTTGCAATCTTAATAAGTCTGTCAATCCCCTTGGACTTCTTGAGCGTGCCGACGGAGACAAGCTTTATCCCGTCGGCGGTTTTAAGTTCCGCAACATTTTCGGCGGAGAGGCTTATTATCTTATCCGTTTCCACCGTGTTGTACAAAACTTCACAAGGTTTTCGAAAGTTCAGAATGCCCGTAAAATCTGATTTTACAAACTCGGATACGCAAACAGTGTTATCGTATTTTGAATAACACATCTCAGCCTCTCCGATGTTTCTGAAAGACGACGAGAGGAGTTTTGCCGTATGCTGTTCCCCATGTATCCACGATACAAGTTTTGTTTTGTTGTCGCAACATCCGCTGACTATTCTGGCTGAGGGCCCTTCAAGGTATGAAATCACTATATCGTAATGCTCTTTAATGTAATATCTGTACAGCGTTTTCGGGGAAAACAGCTTCATTATAACGGAGTTGCCCCGAATCATCTTCTTGTGACATATTACAAGCTTTATATGAGGCGCCAAAAACCGCTCGTTGACCCCGCCGCCGAACTGTGCCATAACGGTAATGTCGAATTTTTCGGGGTTCATATTGTTGACGAGATTGACAAGAACCTTTTCCGCTCCGCCTTTCCCGAGGTCATGTATAAAAAACAGAACTCTCTTCATTTTACGGTACTCCCTTGCATCAGTTGAACGTTCCGAGATGTTGGCTTACATACAAACCGTCAAAAGTATTTGTCATCTCGTACCAGAACCAAATAATGTACAGAATCAGCATAAAAACCGTAAGCAATTTTCTCTCTTTGTCTCTGTATAGCCTGTTTGCTATCATCGGGTAAAGAAGAAGGTTGAAAATGTTAAAGTATTCAGCAATCCTCGCAAACTGATTTCCACTTATAATCGTTGCGGGAATCATAAGACAAAAGTTGAATATCGACATGTTAAAGCAGAAATTGAGCTTCGGGTCATTAATCGCCTTAACTCTCGGAAACCGGCAAAGCACGAGAGCTACGGGAATTGCCGCAACCGCAAGTCGCAAAGGGTTTGAGCCGCCCGCATAGTTCATATCATCGACAATTCCGCTGTATAAAGTGTCGGAAAAAACATCCGCTATAAAATTGACCACCGGCTCAACCATAATAGACAAGGCGGAAATTACGGCAACGGTAAGCATTTGCCAACGCCCGAAAAGCTTTCCTCTGCAGAGGAAAAACAACGGCATTACAAACAAAGCGGAAAAGTGGAATGTGGCAACAAAAAGCGAAATCAGAATGAACAAAATACAGTTCAGCAAGTCCTTCTTTTTGTCAGCCGTCTTCATAAGAAGCGGGAACGCAACAAACATCGCGGATACCGCAATATACTGGCGCATTGCATTGAACATCCAATAGAACGAGACCATTCCGAAAAACAGAAACACGCTCAATGTAAACGAGTCGGAATTTTTGTAAAAAGCCGCCCAAACACATACCGTGCAGAAAACGGCAATTATAAAAAGCCATACAGTGTGGTTGTCGATAATACACTTTACGAGATACGTGAAAACCTTAAATCCGACGTCCGTGTTGTCATCAAGGTTGCGCAATACGTCCTTGATATAATCGTAATCCGAGTTTTTAAACTGATTTATGTAAGCTGTGGTATCCGCCATATTTCCTCTCATACCGACAAAGAAAATCAAAGGAATTGCCGAGAGTATGACAAAAAACATATTAGGCCGTTTTGTCTTCAGACCGCCGGCATCAACCGTTTCTACGGCACGCCGTTGAGAGAAGAACGCCATGACGGTGCATGCTATAAACATTGTCCAATAAATTACCATATATATCTC
>CAZCSZ010000269.1:0-2158 GCA_964501305.1 uncultured Ruminococcus sp. | reverse complement strand
ACAAAGTTACATATACCAATCTTATTATCAAAGATTTCTTCGAGAAGTATTGCGGTGGTTCTCTTATAAGCCTTCTTGACAACCTCTATAAGGACGAATCTCTCTCGGATGCCGATATTGACGAACTTCTTTTGTGGCTTAAATCCAAATATTGATTTATAAACGGCTATTTGCCCGTGAGCGAAGACTTTTCCCAAGAAAAAGGTCTTCGCTTTTATTTTTTTCGAAAATACGGATTTACTACTTGATATAGACTTTATTTTATGATATTATAATTAAAGTGCTTTTATTGAGAGGTTTTAATGAAGGTAGTCAGAATTATTGCGGGCGAATTCGGTTCAAACTGCTGGCTTGTAATCGACAGTACGGGCGATGCTGTTATTGTCGACCCGTCACCGACAGTCGATAAAATAGAAAAAGCTCTTTTGGAGCGAGGTTGCTCCCTGAAATATATTTTACTCACGCATGGACACTTTGACCATATGACAAGCTGCGATTCCTTGCGGGATTTGACAGGTGCTCCGCTTGCAATACACAAAAACGACGCGGATTGCCTTTCGAATTCCGTTCTTAATGCATACCGTACATTTATGGACGGAGACTTTATATTCCGAAAGGCGGATATACTTCTCTCGGATGGAGAAGAGCTCAAATTCGGTTCACATTCCGTGAAAGTTCTTCATACACCCGGACACACAGAAGGTTCGTGCTGTTTCATTATAGACGACTGTCTTTTTACCGGTGATACTCTGTTTGACTGTTCTGTAGGAAGATGTGACCTTGCCGGCGGTGATGCAAACAAACTCCGAGAGAGCCTCGAAAACATCGCCGCTTTGGACTTTGACTTCAGAATATTCACAGGTCACGGCTCAGTCACAACTCTTCAAAAACAAAAAATGTACAATCCTTATCTGTCAAAAATATAATATTCAATATCAAAAGGTAGAAAATTATGGATTTCAATTATTTAGCCGATCTTTTATTTCCCGATGTCACGCTGACAGTTGAAGAATACGAAAAGACTCTACCCGAAAGAGTTCTTCCCGAAGGAGCAAAGGTAACAAGATTTGCTCCGAGTCCAACGGGTTTCGTTCATTTCGGGGGTCTTTTTCCGGTCACCGTAAGTGAAAGACTTGCGCATCAAAGCGGCGGCGTGTTCTATCTTCGCATTGAAGATACCGATGCGAAAAGGGAAGTTGAAGGCGCAACCGAAGCGCTTATTAAAGTGCTTGCACATTACGGTATAAATTTTGACGAAGGCGCAATCCTCGACGAATACGGAAGTGTTTCTTATAAAGGCGACTTCGGCCCTTACAAGCAGAGCGAACGCCGTGATATTTACCGTATTTACGCTAAGAAGCTTGTCAGTGAAGGAAAGGCTTACCCCGTTTTCACGACAAAAGAAGAACTCGAATTACTTAATTCCGTTGATAAGAAAGCGGAACTTAAAACCAAAGATTGGTCTGTCGAAGCCGAAGTTCAGCACGAACTTCAGTTGAAGCAAAGAAACTTCATAATAGAAGATGTCGAAGAGAACTTGAAACAGGGAAACCCCTTCGTTCTTCGTATGCTCGCGTGCGGAGACCCCGATAAGTCCTTTAAATTCCGTGACCTTGTAAAGGGTGAGATTGAACTTCGTGAAAACGACAAGGACGAAGTACTTTTAAAGAGCGACGGAATCCCGACTTACCACTTCGCACACGCTATAGACGACCATCTCATGGGTACTACACATGTAATCAGGGGAGAGGAATGGCTACCTAGCCTTTCGCGTCATATTATGCTGTTTAATTATCTCGGTTTTAAACTCCCGAAATATATGCATATATCTCAACTTATGAGACTTGACGAAAACGGTTCGAAGAAGAAACTTTCAAAGCGTGATATGGGAGCCAATATGGATGATTACAAACGCATGGGATATGCTCCCGAATGCGTTATGGAATACGTTATGACCCTTCTCAACTCAAATTATGAGGAATGGCACACCGCAAACCCCGACAAAACCTACCTGGATTTCCCGTTTTCAATCAAGAAAATGAGTCCTTCGGGATGCCTTTTCGACTTCGGAAAATTAAATGACGTTTCAAAGAACGTAATTTCCAAAATGACAGCCGAAGATGTGTATTCATCCGTTGTCGGTTGGGCTGAAGAGTTT
>CAZCSZ010000268.1:1894-2166 GCA_964501305.1 uncultured Ruminococcus sp. | reverse complement strand
GGATGCCCGACACCGAGGTGCCGGGCATCATTATATTGTCTTATTGCCGATTCAATCGGCATACGGTTAATCTTCGGGCACTATCATGCCGTAACTTCCCGCTTCTCTTTTGTAAACAACACACGTTTTGCCGTTCAATTCATCCTTGAATACAAAGAATGTGTGGCCGAGCAAATTCATTTGAAGAATAGCCTCGTCGGGCGTCATCGGCTTGAGAAGGAAAGTCTTTGTCCTGATTTTGAAGTCATTTTCTTCACCGAAATCGTCGGCAT
>CAZCSZ010000268.1:0-1884 GCA_964501305.1 uncultured Ruminococcus sp. | reverse complement strand
AATTCTGATTTCCTCGCGCATCGTCTTCTGAAGCCTTGTCTTGTTTTTGCGGATTTGCCGTTCGATGGAGACAATACCTTCGTCAAGAGCTATGTGAAATGTAGGACAAGTCTTCTCTGCACGGAGCAGAGGAGTATCATTGCATGAGATGGTTACCTCCATTCGGTCACTCTCACGAACGCGCTTTAAAGTGACGAAGGCTTTGGGTTCTCCTTTAAAGTACTTGTCGAATTTGGAAAGTTTCTTTTCGATAAGTGCTTTTGTGCCGTCGTACAAGTCCATATGCCTTGCAATAATCAATGTTTCCATGGGTATACCACCTTTCTTTGAATTTTCTGCCGCCAAATGTTGAGGTTTGACAACAGCTGTTTGCCTTATTGAATATAAGGATACGGTCAAATGCGGCGATTGTTTTCGTCGCTTTTATATCCTTTCTTCACTTATATTATACCAAACAAAAATCGGTTTGTATATAGTTTTTGTGAAATTTGCTCAAAAAAATGATTTAGGGCTGTTTCGATGTACTTTATGCCTGAAGAGCTTTCCGACTATATGATATCCCTATTATATATAATAACTAAGATGAGGGTAAAAAAGCGCTTGCACAGAGTGCAAGCGCCGAGCTGTATTTTATTAATACATACCGCCCATTCCGCCTGCTGCGGGAGCTGCGGGAGTTTCTTCGGGCTGATTTACGACAAGCGCTTCGGTTGTGAGAACGGTGGAAGCGATTGAAGATGCATTGAGAAGTGCGCTTCTTGAAACCTTTGTCGGGTCAACGATGCCGCTCTTTATCATATCGCAATATTCTTCCTTCAAAGCATCGAAGCCGTAGCCGACTTTGTTTTCAGTCTTGATTTTTTGTACGATAACGGAGCCTTCGAGGCCTGCGTTTTCGGCGATTTGACGCACGGGAGCCTCAAGCGCTTTGAGCACTATTCTGACACCTGTCTTTTCGTCGCCTTCCGTCTCGTCAAGAAGTGTTTCAACGTCTTTGATAACATTGAGGAATGCAACGCCGCCGCCTGCAACTATACCTTCTTCGACAGCCGCTCTTGTTGCGTTGAGTGCATCCTCTATACGGAGTTTCTTCTCCTTCATTTCCGTTTCCGTTGCGGCGCCGACTTTGATTACGGCAACACCACCCGAAAGTTTAGCAAGTCTTTCCTGGAGCTTTTCGCGGTCGAAATCCGATGTTGTGGATGCGATTTCCGATTTGATTTGAGAAATTCTTGCCTTGATTTCGTCGCTGTTGCCGTCGCCGTCAACGATGATTGTGGCATCTTTCGTGACTTTGATTTGTCTTGCATGACCGCATTGAGCGATAGTTGTGTCTTTGAGTTCAAGACCGAGTTCGGAGGATATAACCTCGCCGCCCGTCAAAATTGCGATATCACGGAGCATTTCTTTTCTTCTGTCGCCGAATCCGGGAGCTTTTACAGCTACACAATTGAAAGTACCGCGGAGTTTGTTGAGAACGAGAGTTGTAAGAGCTTCGCCTTCAACGTCCTCGGCGATTATAAGAAGTTTCTTTCCGCTCTGAACGAGTTCTTCGAGAAGAGGAAGAATTTCCTGAATGTTTGATATTTTCTTGTCAGTTATCAGAACGAGCGCATCGTCAAGGACGGCCTCCATTTTCTCGGTATCGGTTGCCATGTAGGGGGAGAGATAACCGCGGTCGAATTGCATACCGTCAACTACTTCGCAATAAGTCTCGGCGGATTTTGATTCTTCAACTGTAATAACACCGTCGGACGTTACCTTTTCCATTGCATCGGCTATAAGCTTACCTATCAGTTCGTCTGCGGCGGAAATTGCACCGACACGTGTAATATCGTTTGAACCGTTGACTTTCTGGCTGTTTGCCGTGAGTGCTTCGGATGC
>CAZCSZ010000267.1:0-2166 GCA_964501305.1 uncultured Ruminococcus sp. | reverse complement strand
GAGTTTTTACTGTTTCGGTTGCGGCACGGGCGGAGACGTTGTTTCTTTTATAATGAAAGCGGAAAACCTCGACTATGTATCCGCACTTGAGTTTTTGGCAAAACGTGCCGGTATTTCAATTCCCGAGGATAATAGAGACGGAATGCCGCAAGGTGTTTCGAGAAAGCGTGTAATAGAAATGAATACCGATGCGGCACGGTTTTTTCGCTCGGCACTTTTTGATGAGGCGAAGGGCGCACCTGCAAGGGCCTACCTTGCTAAAAGACGTCTTTCTCAAACAACCGTTAAACACTTCGGATTGGGATATGCCCCGAATTCATTCAATGAGCTAAGAGATTTTTTAAGAAAAAAAGGTTATTCAGACGAGGAAATGACCGAAGGTGCGCTTTGTGCGAGAAGTGAAAAAACCGGAAATCTGTACGATATATTCAGAAACCGTGTAATGTTTCCTCTTATTGATACGGCGGGCAACGTTGTTGCATTCGGAGGTCGTGTACTTGACGACTCGAAACCTAAGTATTTGAACTCCAAAGACACACCCGCTTTCAAAAAATCGAAGATGCTGTTTGCGATGAATTTCGCAAAGAATTACAGCACGAAAGGAATTATCCTTTGTGAAGGCAACGTCGACGTTGTTTCCTTGCATCAAGAAGGCTTTGAAAATGCCGTTGCCACACTCGGTACCGCAATAGGGCCGGAACACGCAAGACTGATTAAGAAGTATACGGAGAAAGTATTTGTTGCCTATGACGGAGACAATGCCGGCAGAAACGCTACCGCAAAAGCTGTTAAAATATTGGGTGAGGTCGGTCTTGAGACCCGTGTTGTTGAGCTGAAGGATGCAAAAGACCCCGACGAGTACGTACATAAATTCGGAAAACTTGCGTTTGAAAAATTGCTTGATGAAGGACGGTCTGTATACGATTATAAGATTGAAGCGGTTCTTGCCAAGTATAACATTGAAAACGCCGAAGAAAAGTCAAGAGCGGCAGCAGAGCTTTGTTTTGAGTGTGCCAAGCTTCAGTCAAAGATTTCAATTGATATTTTTGCCATGAAGATAGCCAAGGCTCTTTCCGTCGATGTAAAAAGCGTTGAGTACGATGTCGCTAAAGCGCAAAAGACAATTGTCAGAAGGAACAAGAAAGAAATGCGGGAAAAGATGTTGGTAAACACTATGGGAATTACCGATAGAGTAAACCGTGACTATTCCAAAAATCCGAGAGGCGCAAAACTTGAAGAAATCGTTCTCGGTATGATGCTTTACTGTCCTGAACTTTTGGAAAAAGCTTTGAACGGTGAAAATATCTCAGCAGATGATTTTATAACGGATTACGGGAAAAGGCTGTTCCGTTCAATGCGAGAAGGAGTTGAATCAGGTGGATTCGATATTTCTCAGCTTAACGAAAAGTTCACTTCGGATGAGGTATCAAGGGCTGCTAAGCTTATGGCTTCAAGAGAAAAACTTACCAACAGCGACAGCATTTTCTTTGATAATTTAAATGAGCTGAAAAAAGAACGGACGAAAGACAACGATTCTTTCGATGCTCTTGCTGAAAGGCTGAAACGTGAAAAAGACAGCGGTTCTACTTGATGGGTGAAGAACCTGTAAATACTAAACGTAAACGTGAAAGGGACATATGATGGCAAATACAACAAAGAAGGCCGACAAGGCAAAAGAGACGGCGGGAAAGGTCGAAATCAAGCCCATTTCCGAGAATATGGAAATAAAAGCAAGAATTTCCGTCAAAAATAAGAAAAAGGCATCGGCTGAAAACACCGATAAACCGAAGGCTGACATTACCGAGACTGAAAAAGAGGTCAAAACACCTGCCGTAAAGAGAGGGAGAAAGTCCAAGAAGGCGCAGGAAGTCGAAGTTGAGAACTTCGACGCCGAAGAGACCGCAGGCAAAACGGGCAAATCAAAAGCTGACGGTGCCGAAACGGAAAAAGAGATCAAAGCACCTGCCGCAAAAAGAGGGAGAAAATCCAAGAAGACACAGGAAGTCGAAATCGACAATAGTGACGGTTCCGAAATGCCCACCGTAAACAAAAGCAAAAAGTCAAAGAAGGACGAAATAGTTGCCGAAGTACCCGTAATCGGTTTTGACAGCGAAGAAGATTTTGACGGTGAAGACGGAAATGTCGATGCCGATTTTGATGAGATTG
>CAZCSZ010000266.1:0-2177 GCA_964501305.1 uncultured Ruminococcus sp. | reverse complement strand
AAATAATGCTAAAGGCTGTTTCAATAGAAAATGTTGCCGTAATTAAAAAACTGAATATTGAATTTGATAACGGTTTTTCCGTGATAACAGGTGAAACCGGAGCGGGAAAATCAATCCTTATTGACAGTATTGCTTTTTTGCTTGGTTCCCGCTCATCAAAAGATATAATAAGAACGGGTGAAACACGTGCGGAGGTCACCGGTCTGTTTTCGCAGCTTGAGACAAAGAAAAAGTATCTTGAAGATTTAGGGTTTCCACTCGATGAGAACGGTGAGCTGTTCTTGTCAAGGTACATTACTTCAGACGGAAAGACCGGAGCCAAAATCAACGGGAAAAATATACCGCTCTCCGTTTTGAAACGGATTTCCAAATCTCTTTTAACAATTCACGGACAGCAAGACAATATTGTTTTGTCCGAACACGGCGAACTCATATCGTTGCTTGACGAATTTTTGGGAATTGATGAGTCAAAGTCTTCTTACAGGGAGGAATATCACAAATTATGTGAGCTTGAAGGAAAGTATGTCGAACTGAAAAAAGCAATGAGCGATAAAACTATGATGATGGATATATTAAGCTATCAGCTTAAAGAAATCGATGCCGCAAAGCTACACGATATAGATGAAGAAGAAAAACTGATTAAACTGAGAACAAAACTTCGCAGTCTTGAAAAAGTATCTAAGAACGTTGCCGTTGTCAAGAGAGCTCTTGCCGAAAATGAAAAAGGCATTACATGCACCTACATGCTTGAGAAAGCATCCGCTGCCATAAAGAATTTAACTGATGTATGCGAAGATGCCGAACTGCTTGCCGAAAAGCTTGATGCTTTTAGATACGAGATTATTGATATATCCGAACGCATATCCGATATTATTTCGGATGAGGAAATAACTGATCCGGACAGAAAACTTGATATTGTCGAAACAAGACTCGGTACTATCAAGAAACTAAAGGGCAAGTACGGCGATAGTATTACTGATATTCTTGAGAAAAGAAAAGAGTTGTCTCTCAGGCTTCGCGAATTTGAAAATTCAGATGACGTTTTGTGTGACCTTGAAAACGAAGTTAAACGACAAACTGAGAAGGTGACTGCCAAAGCGGACATTCTGACTGCGGCAAGAGAAGGTGCTGCGGGCAAACTGAGTGTGCAGATAACCGAAATACTGTCGGAACTTGATATGCCGAAAGTAAGATTTTTAATAGATGTTAAGCGTCGTGCTGAAAACCGTGCAAACAGATTTGATGTTAACGGACACGATGACATTGAATATCTTGTCAGCCCCAATATCGGTGAGGATATGCAACCGCTTGCCAAAATAGCATCGGGTGGCGAACTGTCGAGAATAATGCTTGCAATTAAAAGTACAATGATCAAGAAAACCGCAGAAGAAACATCAGTGTTTGATGAAATCGATGCGGGGGTGTCAGGAGCAACTTCGGAGAGAATAGGGCTTAAACTTGTTGACATGGCTGAATATACACAGATATTGTGCATTACACATTCCGCCCAAATTGCCGCCTTGGCAGATACCCACTTCAGGATCTTCAAAAAAGAAGTCGGACAGAGAGTCGAGAGCTACGTCGAAATACTTGACCGAGAGGGAAGAATAAAAGAACTTTCGAGAATTATCGGCGGTATAAATATTACAGATAAACAGATAAAAGCGGCTGTTGAAATGATAGACAAAAGGGCTCATGATTAATTCGATTATTAAATAAATACATATATTGAAAGGAGAACGGTATTATATACCGTGACTTAAAAAATGAATCTTTACGATGAATTCAAAGCAAGAGGAATGATAGCTCAGTGCACCGATGAGGATGCCGTAAGAAAGCTCTTTGATGAAGGTCCGTTTACCTTCTATATAGGATTTGACCCCACAGCCGATAGTCTTCATATAGGCCATTTTATTCAACTTAAAATAATGGCACATATGCAGAAGGCAGGACACAAACCCATTGCTATTTTCGGCGGAGGCACTGCCATGATAGGCGATCCTTCGGGTAAGAACGATATGAGAAAAATGATGACTAAAGAGACAATTCAGCATAATGTCGACTGTTTTAAAAAGCAGATGTCGAAATTCATCGATACATCAGACGGGAAAGCGATGTTTATCAACAACGCCGATTGGTTGCTTGATATGAATTACGTTGATTACATTCGCGAAGTC
>CAZCSZ010000265.1:0-2187 GCA_964501305.1 uncultured Ruminococcus sp. | reverse complement strand
ATGAGAAGAGTATCGGGCCTCAGGAATTTCTCAGCCTGCATTTGTGTTGCTATTGTAATTCCGAGAAAAATAGTGACGAGATTCGCAAGTACGTTTTGAGCCGTCTCCGAAAGAGAATTGAGAACTCCGCATTCTCGAATGAGGTTACCGAACATCAAAAATCCGATAAGAGAAACGGACTCGGGAGCGACCAGACCCGCTACTACTGTTATAACTATGGGAAACAGTATCTTTGTGAGTTTTGATACCTCTTTTCCTTCATAAGGCATGCGGATAAGTCTTTCCTTTTTAGTTGTCAGAAGTTTTATCACAGGAGGTTGAATTATAGGTACAAGCGCCATGTAAGAATATGCCGCAACCATTATAGCTCCCGTATAATTCGAAGCAAGCTTTTGCGCCACAACAATTGCTGTCGGACCGTCAGCAGCACCGATAATCGAAATCGATGCGGCATCATTTATGCCGAAGAACATTGAAGCGAGGCAGAATGTTAGAAAAATACCGAACTGTGCCGCAGCCCCGAAAATCATAAGTTTCGGGTTTGAAAGAAGAGGCCCGAAGTCAATCATTGCACCTATTCCAATAAACAGTATCAAAGGAAACAGTTCATTTGCGATACCCGCATTATAGAGAGTATCGAGAGCACCTTCTTGAGAACTGCCATTAACCATCTGTGTTATTGCACCCGAAAAAGGTATGTTAACGAGGATAGTTCCGAAGCCGATTGGCAGCAGCAAAGTCGGCTCCATTTTGTACTTGATTGCGAGAAAAATCAATAATCCGCCGATTGCCCACATGACGATATAGCGCCAGTCAACCAAAGCGGCAATGTTCTCGACGAGAAAACCGAAGTCACTCAGTTCCATTTTTAATTGTCCTTTCTTTTAGTTTTAAGGAAGAAAAAAGACCTCTACCGCGCAAAAAAGCACGGTAAAAGTCTTGCTGTTTAATGCAAATGCGGGCAAATAAATGCCGTACTGACGCAAGTTGCAACGGTAAAAACCGTCAGCTACTCCCTTAAACCGCATCCATTATATCACACATTTTTGAAAAAATCAAGCCTTTTGTCCGTTTTTTTGAAGGTGAATTCATCCCTTGCCGTTTCTTAACTCAAGTGCATCTCCGAAGCGCATTGCTTTCTTTGTTCTCCTTTTCCCTTTTCCGTGTCTGAATTCGGGTACATCTTTTTTTGAAATCGCACCCGTAAAAAAACAAAACACGAAGAATAATATAATGAAGAGAACACACTTTGCGCCGAGACTTGACAAAGTACCGAACGGTATTTTCAAAAGAGACACAGATGCTGCTGCACCGAGCGCAGCGACAAGGGGCATTAAAACCCATCGAACGGTTTTAAACTTTATTCCCGATACAGACAGAAGCCTGCATATACTTAGAGAAAAGTTGATACATTCGCTTATCATTATAAGCGCTATATAACCGTCAATGCCGTATTTGGGAACCAGAACAAATACGAGGAGGAGACATAAAACCGAATCTGCAAGATTAACCTTCATACAGTAAACCTGCTCGCCGAGTCCTTTTAACATTCCGTCTACCGCCGAATCAAGGTACATAACGGGCACCAGCGCACCGATAATTCCGAGTTGACGGGATGCCTCCTGACTTTTATACACTCCGTTGCCGATTTCGCCGGAAAAGCAGATGAACAAAGCGCCAACGCAAACGGAAAACAGAATTGTAACCCTGAAAACCTTTTCTCCGATTCTCTTTATCCTATCCGTATCTTTGAGAGCAAGGCACCCCGACAACTCCGGAACGAGCAACCCCGCAAACGCATAAACAACCGCAGAAGGAAACAGAACCAAGGGCATAACCATTCCCTGTAATGTGCCGTACGATGCCAAAGCCGCTCCCTTTTCGAGACCGAATTTTCCGAGTTCTCTCGGTATTGCGACATGTTCCGCCGTAACAAGCCCCTGTCTTGCAAAAGAGCCGATACCTATGGGAAGGGCGAGGCGTGAGATTCTTTTGAATTCGTTACTTCTTTCGGGAGCACGGTTTTTACACGCAAACTCTCTACCGCTTTTGTCGAATATAAACAGCAAAGCGCAACTGACAAGTGAAAGTCCTTCGGCAAGTGCGCCGCCTCCCACAATAGCAAGGCACGCCCATTCAATGCCATCCGGCAGGAAAAGTTCAAGTCCAAACGATATTATAATAATC
>CAZCSZ010000264.1:0-2195 GCA_964501305.1 uncultured Ruminococcus sp. | reverse complement strand
TCTTAATAAACTGTTCGGCAGTTGACACAACGGCATTCTTGTATACACGTCCGACACCCGTAAAATACCCCGACAGCGCCGCACCGACGGAAACCGCAGGAAGACTTAAGGCAAATGCTTTCAGAGAAGTAACGGTACGCACATCACCTAAAACGGTTTTGCCGATAGGCTCTGCAAAGGCAAAAACAACACATGCGGCAAAAGTCGAAAACAGGAGACTGTACACTACGCCAGCCAAAGCCGTTTTCTTGAGTTTCACGGTCGGATTTAAGCTTTTGAATTTTTCGGTGAGTGCATAAGTTTCCGACACCGCTTTAACAACGGCGGTGCCGATTCCCGCAGTTGCCGCCGCAACACACAGCCCGTAAACACTCGAGACAAGTGTAAACAGTCCCATACATTCGGCGCCGACTTTAAGAGATATAAAAGCATTGAACTTTACGCCGACAAAACGAAGCAGTATATTGACCGATGCCATAAGCACAGCCTTGGATACAAATCGCATGTTCTTCTTCATAGACTCACCTCTGATAGTTATATACTATTCTATTCGTTGGTTTGCACATATATAAACAAAAAAATGTTGAATTTTTGCTAAAATGCACTCTTTACAAACCTTTTAAAATGTGATATCATATATTTAAAATGTGATATCATATATACAGAAAATTTTAAAACGGTACTGTGATGCCGATAAGGTTTCTTCATATAGATTAACTTGAAGTGTGCCCATGTGCATACTGCGAGGTTTCGGATGCAATCTTGTCGGTCGGACAAGGTTTTTTTATTGCCCGCTTTAAAACAGGAGGACTGAATGGAATTCAAATCCGAAATTATGGACCGTGCCGCTGTCGGACGCTCACTTGCAAGAATTACCCACGAGTTAATCGAGAAGAACAAAGGGTGCGACGACATAGTGCTTATAGGTATTAAAAGAAGAGGCTATCCTCTCGCAAAAGCTCTTGCGGAAAACATCGAGCGTTTCGAAAACGTCAAAGTTCCCGTCGGTTCAATAGACATTACTCTCTACAGAGATGACCTGACTGAAACAGTTCAAATCCCAAAGGCATCGTCATCCGAAATGCCGTGTGATATTACAGATTGCAACGTTGTAATCGTTGACGATGTAATATACACGGGGCGCACGGTGCGTGCTGCAATAGAGGCGGTATTCTCATACGGCAGGCCGAAATCCATTCAGCTTGCGGTGCTGATAGACAGAGGTCACAGAGAACTTCCGTTAAGACCCGATTTCGTCGGAAAAAACATACCCACCTCAAACACCGAAGTGGTTAAAGTCAAAGTTGACGAGTTCGACGGTGAAACGGGAGTTGACATATACACAATCTGAGTTTATTATTGCACGCAAGTGCATGGTAATATATTTTATTTAAAATCCGGAGGATATAACATGAAGCTTACTTACGGAGTAAACGACAAACCCAAATTCGGCGAAGTAATTATTTTCGCTTTCCAACAGTTGCTTGCGATTCTCGCAGCGACAATCGCAGTTCCCGCAATAATCGGTAACGGCATGGACTCTGCGGCGGCACTTTTCGGTGCAGGCGTCGGCACACTTACATACCTTCTCTTCACAAAATTCAGAAGCCCCGTATTTCTCGGTTCGAGCTTCGCATTCATCGGTTCAATGTTTTCCGCGTTCGCAGGAGCAGCGGCAAACACAACTCTCGGCTACCTCGGTCTCATCATCGGTGCGCTCTTTGCAGGTCTTGTTTACGTTATAATCGCCATCGTCGTTAAATTTGTCGGCGTAGGTTGGATTAACAAGCTCATGCCCGCAGTTGTTATCGGCCCCACAGTTTCGATTATCGGTCTTTCCCTCGCAGGCAATGCAGTAGGAGACCTTACAAAAGGAAAAGTTCTCGACGAAGTTACTCAAGCTTCAGTGGCAAATCCCCACATCGCACTTATTTGCGGTCTTGTAACTCTCTTTGTCGTAATAATCTGCTCCGTATTCGGAAAGAAGATGGCAAAGCTCATTCCCTTCATCATAGGCATTCTCGCAGGTTACACTGTAGCCGCAATCTTCACTGTTATCGGACTCAAAACAGGTAACACGGCTCTTCAGATAATTGACTTCAATGCATTCACCAACATGCAGATATTCCACATTCCCGAATTCACATTCAACGGTCTCAAAGCTTTCAAAGAACTTGACGGCACATACATTGCAA
>CAZCSZ010000263.1:0-2199 GCA_964501305.1 uncultured Ruminococcus sp. | reverse complement strand
GAATGGACTAACAGCATACATTCAAACTAAGTATAGGAGAGGATTTCACAGCCTCTCCTATTCTAATGAAAAACAAACTCTTTTATCGGTATATATCTTTTTAATCGGCCTGGAAAGCGCTTATACATAGAATTTTATCTGAAAAACTTGAATTTGATATTGCATTCCAACAAAGTTTCGTGTATAATAATTACAGAAGGTTATGCTTCAATTATATCGGAGGTGCTATAATGCTCAAACTTATAATAGGTTCCAAAGGAACGGGAAAGACAAAACAGCTTATTGAACTTGTTAACTCCACGGTTGATGCCACAAACGGTGATGTCGTTTGTATCGAAAAAGGCAACAAGCTCAGATTTGATATAAAATCTCAGGTTAGACTTATCGAAGCAGATGAATCCGACATTAAAAATGCAGATGCTCTTTACGGATTTGTTGCGGGTATTCTTGCAAGCAATAACGATATTAAGCATTTGTTTATAGATTCTGCACTTAAAATCATAGGGGAAGATTTAAAAGGATTCGATGAAATGCTCTTGAAGTTCGATAAACTTTCCGCTTTCAAAGGTGTTGAACTTGTTATCACCTCTTCGATTGACAGAGCGAATGCTTCGGATACTGTTAAAAAATATATAGCCGAGTAAAATATAAGTTAAAGCCGCCGTTCTTTCGGCGGCTTTAAAAAATGCACCGTTGTATGTACCGAACGGTACTGAAAACGGTGCATTGCTTTTATTCGGCTATAATTATATATGAATATACTTTTTGCTTTCCGTCGATGAAATACGGTTCAACGGACGGGTAGTTTTTACTTATATATAATTCAAGAGAATCTTTTTCGCTTTCGGTTACTTCTTCTCCGACAAATAAGGTAATGACCGATTTCATCTTGTCGGAGAGAAGGCTGTCAACAAGCGCTGTTACAACGTTGGTTCGGTTTTTGCCGAAATGGAGTATCTTTTTATTACTTAAAGCTATTGTATCTCCCTTCTGAATATGCATACCGTAAATATCGGTATCGCGAACCGAAAAGGTAATTTCACCTTCGGAAACATCGGAAAGAGCTTCATTAACCGTGGATATAAGTCCTTCGATATCATCTGTTTCTCCAACAGCTAACAGACCCGCATATCCCTCGCCGATATTGGATGTTTCAATAACATGTATCTTTGCTTTTTTGTACATAGATGCTGCTTGTTTTGCGGCGAGGATAATGTTTGAATTGTTCGGAAATACGAATATGTTCTCTGCGGATATTGAGTCAAATGCGGTAATAAAATCATTTGTTGACGGATTTTGTGTCTGTTCTCCGTCAACAACGCAGTCCGCACCGAGTTCGATGAATGTTTCTTTAATACCCGATCCGCTGCAGACAAATACAGTGCCGCACTTCTTTTTAATGTCTTTCACCGATTCATCCTCTTTTTTAAAGGCTTCGTTGTGCTGAACTGACATGTTTTCGATTTTTAAGGTGAGGAATTCACCGAAACTGTGACAGAACTCAAGAACTTTCTCCGGAGTTTTGGTATGTACATGAATTTTAACTATGCTGTCTGTTTTGAATATCACAATAGAATCACCGATTGTTTTAAGATAGTCGGTTATAACCGAATGGTCGAAAGTATCGGGATTGACCTTTGAATTCTGTAAGCGAAGCAGAAGTTCGGTGCAATAACCGAATATAAGTTCGCTGTCGGTGCCAAACGCATCAAGGTCGATTTCGTGATTTTGCTTTGCTTCGTCTTGCTTTTCTTCCGACGAAAACTCATATGATGCTGTTTCTCCATTTAAAACTCGGTTAAAACCGCTCATGATATAGAGAAGTCCGGCACCGCCTGAGTCTATAACTCCGGCTTCCTTGAGAATGGGCAAAAGCTCCGGAGTACGTATGAGAGAGCGTTGCATTTCTTTTATTAAGTCAGCAAACAAAGTTCTGATTGTGCTTGTCGGCTTGATTTTTTTAACAGCATATGCTACAGCTTCACGGGCAACGGTCAGAATTGTTCCTTCTTTAGGTGTTACTACGGATTCGTATGCTCTTTTAACTCCTATGGAAAGGGCATTTCCGAGAATTTCCGCATCTGCTTTACTGTGTGTCTCAAGACCGTCGGCTACTCCTGCGAAAAACTGCGAAAGTATAACTCCCGAATTTCCGCGTGCACCCAAAAGCATTCCGTGAGAAAGTACGGTCAGTACTTC
>CAZCSZ010000262.1:0-2209 GCA_964501305.1 uncultured Ruminococcus sp. | reverse complement strand
CTTATAATCTACCACTTGAGAGGGCTTTTGTCAAGGTTTTACGTAATTTTTTTTGTGAATAATTTGTAAACAAAGAAGAAGAGTGCTAAAAATCACCCTTCAATATACAGTTTTTAGTCAGTGGAACGATAAGCCGTCGGCTTAGTGTCCCGAATAGTTCAAAAAAACTGTTGATTTCAGCACGAAAGCGTGGTATATTATATAATAAGGAAGTCTTTTAAAACGGAGATTTAAAATGAGATTAGTTGTTAAAGTCGGAACATCCACACTTGCTTATTCCACGGGTAATTTAAACATAAGGCATATGGAAAAGCTGTGTCGTGTGCTCAGCGATATCAAGAATTCCGGTCACGAGGTTATCCTCGTATCGAGCGGTGCTGTCGGAATGGGCATGGGAAAACTGTCTCTTTCGAAACGCCCGTCGGAGCTTGCACTGAAGCAAGCCGCCGCCGCTGTCGGACAGTGCGAACTCATGTATACCTATGACAAGCTTTTTTCCGAATGCAATCACACGGTAGCCCAAATTCTGCTGACGGCCGAAGATGTACAGAGCGAGTCAAGAAGAGAGAATTTCATAGCTACCATAGAGACTCTTCTTGAGCTGAAAGCTCTGCCCGTAATCAACGAAAACGACACGGTCGCAACCGCAGAGTTCGGCATTGGCGACAACGATACTCTCGCCTCTCACGTAGCGGAAAGCGTCGGAGCAGACCTTTTGGTTCTTCTGTCCGATATTGACGGGCTGTATACCGCAGACCCGAGGTTTTCCGACAGTGCAAAACTTATCGATGAGGTAGAAGCTATTACCCCTGAAATAAAAGCTCTTGCCGGGGATGCCACATCCAATGTCGGAACGGGCGGTATGATTACAAAACTCAATGCAGCTCAAATCGTAACCGAGGCGGGGTGTGACATGATAATCGCAAACGGAGCGGACCCCGACATTCTCTACGATATAATAGAAGGTGTTCCCGTGGGAACGAGATTTAAAGGAGTAAAACGGAATATATGACAACAAAAGAAATACTCAAAGCGGCAAAAACAGCTTCAAAACAGATAATGAAAGCAGACGGTACGGCAAGAAACCTTGCTTTAAAATGCATGGCGCAGTCCCTTCGGGAGCATATGAGCGAAATACTGAGCGCAAACAGCACCGATATGGAGCGTGCCAAAGGCACGGTCAGCGATGTGATGCTTGACAGACTTATGCTGAACGAAGAAAGAATAGAGGCAATGGCAAGAGGCATCGAAGATGTTGCAGCTCTCGAAGACCCCGTCGGAAAACAGATTTCAAGCTATAAAAACCCAAAGGGAGTAACTATTAACAAAGTATCCTGCCCTATGGGAGTAATCGCCATTATTTACGAGAGCAGACCCAATGTTACGTCCGATGCCGCCGCTCTCGCCGTCAAAAGCGGAAATGCCTGTGTACTCCGTTGCGGAAAAGAAGCACACGATAGTGCCGCGGCAATAACCGAAGCAATCAAAGAAGGGCTCGAAAAAGCACATCTAAGCCCCAACTGCGTTATGCTCATTGAGGACACAACAAGGCAAAGCGCCTCCGAGATGATGGTTGCAAACGGGTATATTGACCTTCTGATTCCGAGAGGAGGAAAAGGCCTTATAAAAAGCTGTACCGAAAATGCAACCGTGCCGTGCATTGAAACGGGAACGGGAATCTGTCACATATATGCAGACCGCGGCGCCGACCTCGAAAAGGCGCTTAAAATCGTCGTCAACGCAAAGACTAGCCGTCCTTCGGTATGCAACGCCGCAGAAGTTTGCCTGATAGATAAGGCAATCCTTCCGAAATTCATGCCTATGCTCGAAAAAGCTCTCGTTGCCGAAAGGAAAATGAACGGTGAGGTGCCCGTTGAGCTGAGAGTCGATGAAGATGCCGCAAAGTATTCTGAATACGGTATTCCCGCAGGTGACAACGATTTCGACACGGAATACCTCGATTATATATTGGCAATTAAGGCTGTTGACGGAGTTGACGGCGCAATAGCTCACATTGAAGAACACTCAACTCATCACAGCGATGCAATAGTGACGGAAATACGAGAAAATGCCGACAAATTCATAAAGAGTGTCGATAGTGCCGCAGTATATGTCAACGCCTCAACGAGGTTCACCGACGGCGGAGAGTTCGGTCTCGGATGCGAAATGGGCATTTCAACTCAGAAGCTCCATGCAAGAGGTCCTATGG
>CAZCSZ010000261.1:0-2210 GCA_964501305.1 uncultured Ruminococcus sp. | reverse complement strand
GAACAAACGAAGTCTGCTCGCAACGAAGGCCGTTTTTTTCACCTGTTATAACAGTATATCCGAGACCGTGCCTGCATTCATAAAAGTCCAGTTTTGCCTTGACGGGCATCCAACCGGGTGTCCACACGTCTCCGCCGTCGTTTATGTAGAAATAACGTCCGCCGCCGTCACACGGAACATTGTTGTACCTGTAACGTGTAATTCTGAGCATTCTCGCATCTTTGTAGAAGCAATATCCGCCAGATGTATTGGAAATCAGCGAAAAGAAATCCTCACTGCCGAGATAATTAATCCACGGATACGGTGTATCCGGTCTCGTTATAACGTATTCTTTGGCTTTATCGTCAAAATAACCGTATTTCATATAAACCGCCTTTCGTATTATTGCAATATTCTGCGTCCTTCAATAGCACGCCTGAGTGTAACCTCATCGGCATATTCAAGGTCCCCTCCGACGGGAACGCCGTTGGCTATTCTCGACACTTTTACATCGGGAGATACTATCAGTTTAGAGAGGTAAACTGCCGTCGCCTCGCCTTCGACAGTGGGGTTTGTGGCTATGATAACCTCTCGCACAGGCTCTTCTGTAAGACGAAGCAAAAGCTCCTTAATTTTGAGCCTGTCGGGCCCTATACCGTGTGACGGAGATATGACTCCGTGAAGAACGTGATACTTACCGCTGTATACGCCGGATTTTTCTATTGCAAATGCCGCCTTGGAGTCCTCGACTACGCAAATAGTGGAGGCATCTCTTTTCGGATTATCGCAAATAGGACATATTTCTTCGGATGATATATTCTGGCAACATTTACACAGTTTGATTTCGGTTTTGGCATCTACTATGGCTTTTGCGAATTCACACGCTTCCTCCTCCGAAAGAGAAAGAACTGAAAAAGCCATCCTCAAAGCCGACTTTTTACCGACGCCTTCAAGACGCCTGAACATATCGGCAAGCCTGTTAATCGGTTCAATATAATCCGCCATATCAGAAAATACCGGGCATATTGAGTGCGCCTGTTATTTTGCCCATTTCCTCATTGTTTGTATCGTTAACTTTCTTTATGGATTCGTTAATAGCGGCGCAAAGAATATCTGAAAGAGTTTCGATATCGTCGGGGTCAACGATTTCGGGAGATATCTCTATACTCTTAATCTCAAGTTTTCCGCTTATTGCAACCGTAACGGCACCGCCGCCCGCTTTGACTGTATATTCTCTTTCGTCAAGTTCAGCTTGCAAGTTCTGCATATCCTCCTGCATTTTCTGTGCCTGCTTCATTATTCCCTGCATATTAGAAGGGCCGTTTCCGCCTCTGCCGTTTGGAAGTCTTGCTTTCATTTCGTTTCTCCTGTATTTGAATTTTTTTATAAATCAGCTGTTAAAAAGGCTTTCATAAGGTGCTTCTTCCCGTTTAGCCTTGTATATAATTTCAACCGAAGCGTTCTTATCTGTAATTTTTGCCGTTAAAAATACAGCGGCAACCTTTCGGCAAATTTCATCGGTGAAATATGTTTTGGCAAATCCGTTGTTGGTCAAAATCCTTATCTTTGTGCCGTCGGAGGATACTTCAACCGTGGACTCGGAGATTATAGCCGCACTGAGCTCATCGGTGCTGTTGAGCTTATCGATAACTTCGCTGACGTCAAAAAGCTTTATATAGCCGTTTTGACTTTCCGACTTTTCTTCACTCTCGTCGCACGGAGGTTCAAAGAAGCTCTTTTTCTCTTTGGCCGCATTTGTCATTCCGCTTTTTTCGTCAACAGATGCCGAAAGCTTGATGCTGTCCCTCTCAAATGTCGGTGCCGAAAGCCGAATATCGGGAGCTCCCGCCAATCTGTTTTCAATAGCCTCAATTCTTGAAAGAAGAGCCTCGGACGCCGTATCAAGGGTTTCATCACACATTTTGACAAGTGCAAATTCAGCGGTCATGCGTTTCGTCTGCGGCATACGATTCATATCTTTCAGTGCGGCATCAAGAACTTTGGAATGGTAAAACAGTCTTGAAAGAGTAAACTTTGATGCGGTATTCTTCAAAATATCGAATTCATTTTCCGTAAGATCAAGATAGTCCTTCGGGTCTGCGGAATACTTTGCAATAAGCATATCCCTGTAAAACGATGTGAGTTCCTGCCAGAATACAGAAATATCCTTTGAGGACATATAAACCGATGCCACGGTATCAAGCAAAGAGGAAATATCCCTGTTCGCAATG
>CAZCSZ010000260.1:0-2233 GCA_964501305.1 uncultured Ruminococcus sp. | reverse complement strand
CTTCAGCTTCTGCCGATTTTAAAAATCTTTTTGACAAAAGGAATAAGAAAAGCGGGACATTTGACTACAGAAATCTTCATACGGCACCTCACACTGTTTGATTACTATAAGTATATGTGAGAAATCCGCATGCGTCACTTTACATATTATTCATTTTACGTCTTTTCCATTCGGGAACTTTTTTTATTTCCTCATACAAAGCCACATAACTGTCGTGACGGCTTTTGGTTATTTCCCCGCTTTTGACAAGCTTTATTATTTCGCACCCTTCCTCTTTAGTATGAGTACATTTAGTATACTTACACTTTCCAAGACACGGAGCAAACTCCCTGAAAGTTGATGGAAGCTCGAAAAGCCCGTAGAAATTGTACGAAGCAAAATCCAAAAGTGAAAATCCCGGAGTGTCCGCAATAAGGCAATTACCGTTTTCAAAAACAGAAAAAAGTTCAACATGTCTTGTTGTATGACGTCCTCTTTGAATTTTACGGCTGACATCTCCCGTCTTCAGATTGAGAGACGGAAAAAGGCGTGTCATGAGCGTGGATTTCCCCGCAGCAGATGCCCCTGCGAATGCGCTGACGGCAACGGTGTCGGTACAACTTTTTTTAATATAGTCCGACAAACCGTCGCACCCTTCGCCCGTTGCGGCACTGAGCACAAAACACGTAAACCCAGCTTTAACGTATATTTCTTTTATAATAGAGCTCTCCTTGCGATCAAGGTCGCACTTGTTGACAACAATAACAGGTTCGATATCCTTGCTTTCCGCAATTGAAATGAGCTTGTCGACCGTAATGATATCCGCCTTTGGCTTTGCGCACGGAATAACGACGTAAAGATGTGTGAGGTTTGAAAGAGCCGGTCTTATTAGACTGTTCTTTCTTTCATATATTTCATCAATTACGAATCCCGCATTCCCCTCGCTGTCACCGATTGTTTTTACTCTGTCGCCGACATTCAAAACAGCATTCTCATGTCGGAATACTCCTCTTGCGAGGCATACCCTTTCAGAACCGTCATCGCATTTGACTGTGTATCTGCCGCCGACACCTTTAATTACAATTCCGTCTTTTTTGCTCATGCGTCACCGTCTTTTGCCGGTTGGATATCAGCTCCGCCTTCGGTGACTTTATCTGTAACGGGAGCCTCTGTCACAGGTTCGACAGTTTCGGGAGTCTTGGCTGTTTCTTCTTTCTTTGTTGTTTCCGGAGATTTAGTTGTTTCTTCTTTCTTCGTAGTTTCCACCTTCATTGTGGTCTCTGCTTTCTTTGTTGTCTCAGCTCCCGTTTCGGGATGAAGCCCTTTATCGGGGTCGTAATTCTTTCCGCCGCTCACTGTAATATCGACTTTGGTATTTGCCGAAACCTTGGTTTTTTCCGATATGCTTTGAGAAATAACAGTGCCTGCGGCTTTATCCGATTTCTCGTATTTGACCTCACCTATACGAAGTCCCGTTTCAAGAAGTTTCGAAAGCGCTGCAGCTTCGGTTAAATCAGTGATTTTGGGCATTTCAATATCGCCACTATCGGGGCCTATTGAAATAAACACTTTGAGTTCTTCTCCCGCTTCGAGTTCTTCCCCTGCCGCAGGTTCGGTCTTCACTACCTGCCCTGCTGCATAAGTGTCGTCGTTTACTTCTTCAATTGTATAAGGAATACCGAGATTCTTCAAATTCAGTTCGGCATGCTGCCTATCCAAAGCTGCAAGAGAAGGCACTTTCGATGCCTTACCCGACTTTGCAACAGTCAGTACAATCTCACAGTATTTGACACCCGCTTCGACTTTCTTTTTTGATCCTGCATTGGGAATTTGAGAAATAATATAGCCGTCCTCGTATTCCGTATCATATTGGTATTTGATTTCGGCCTTGTAAATATCCGATGTCGAAAAGAACTTCGCAAGCTCTTCATTATAATACTTTTCCGTAAATCGAGGAACCGTAACGGTTTCCGCTTTCGTCTCGGTATTTATAAGCCCGTTAATTATGATTACGCCCGCTATTATAAATATAATAAGGAAAGGAACAAACACTCCAAGAGCAACGGGCAACATGGAACCGCCGAACAGCTTTTTAACTATGCCTCTAAATCCGCTGTCAACTTTCTTCTTGTTCTCGTTTTTAATTACAGCGGCCGGGTCTTTGATGAGCTTTTCGACGTCGTTCATCATAAGCGCGGCACTTTGATATCTTTCCTCAGGATCCTTTTCCATCGCGTTAAGAATAATCATATTC